>PLMX01000163.1 GCA_003142635.1 Syntrophaceae bacterium
TTTTTCAGGACGGACTAATTAAATGACGTACGTCCTTCAGCAGCTACTGAACGCGCTCCAGGTCGGCAGCATCTATGCATTGATTGCCCTGGGCTACACCATGGTGTACGGCATCCTCACCATGATAAACTTTGCCCACGGCGATCTCTTTATGGTTGGCGCATTCTTCTGCTGTGTTGCCGCTGTATCCCTTCATCTCCCATTTGTTCCCGTACTTCTCCTTTCCATGATCGGTGTGGCGTTCTTAGGCGTGGTGATCGAGCGGTTCGCCTATAAGCCGCTCCGCCAGGCTCCGCGCGTCTCCGCCATCATCACGGCCCTCGGCGTCGGTCTTTTTCTGGAAAATTTTACCCTCGCCTTGAACCCGTACCCGAAGCAGATTCCCCAACTCCTCGAGAATACGACATGGACATTCTCCGGTCTATCCATCTCATCTCTGCAGGTATTCGTTATCATTCTTTCCCTGGTCCTTATGTGGATTTTGGATCTGATAGTAAGACGAACCATGGTCGGTATGGCAATGCGCGCCATATCCTGGGACAAGACGGTCGCTCCCCTTCTCGGTGTGCCGGTGAACATGATTATTTCCGTCACCTTTGCCATCGGCACGAGTCTCGGCGGCGCTGCCGGTGTAATGTACGCTCTTGCATATCCGGTAATCGATCCATACATGGGGATTATGGTGGGATGGAAGGCATTCATCGCGGCAGTGGTGGGAGGTATAGGCAATATACGCGGCGCCATGATCGGTGGTTACATTCTTGGTGCAGTGGAAATTATGGTGGTTGCCTTCTTGCCTTCCACGTATCGCGACTTCATAGCATTTGTGCTCTTACTGGTACTGCTGATATTCAGGCCCTACGGCATACTCGGAAAACCGCACCCACAAAAGGTGTAAGACCATATTTCTCCCTTTTGCAAAGGGAGATTGAGAGGGATTTTTCAATAGCAATGGAAAGAAAATCCCCCCGGCCCCCTTTCAAAAAGGGGGTGAGCAAGAGATGATGATAAACACATCACGCATAAGACAATTCAAGGAGAAGCTGGAGACGAAGCGCTGGCTGCTGCCGGCCCTCCTGGTCTTCGTCTTTGCGCTCTCCCTCGTCATCCAGCAGTTCGAGCTTCTCGATCCCTATGTGCAACTTATCATCATGTACGTCGGCATCAACATCATCCTCACATTGAGTCTCAACCTTATTAACGGCTACATGGGAGAGTTTTCCGTGGGTCATGCGGGATTCATGGCCATCGGCGCATATGTCGCTTCCTTTCTTACCGTAAAGGTTTTTCCCGCTGATATGGCGGCATGGTTATTTCCCCTGGCTGTGATGGCGGGCGGAGCGGTCGCAGGCGTTGTCGGCCTGGTCGTGGCATTTCCATCCTTCAAAACAAGGGGCGACTATCTTGCCATCGTGACACTCGCCTTCGGCATGATCGTCAAGTCCGTCATTGAAAATATAGATGCCCTGGGCGGGCCGCGCGGCTTTCTCGGCATGGAAAAACTCTCCACCCTCCCTTGGGTATTCTTCTGGGTTCTGGTTTCCGTGTGGGTCATACGCAATCTGATATACTCGAATTTCGGTAGGGGTGTGCTTTCGATCCGAGAGGATGAAATAGCAAGCGACCTGATGAGCGTCAATACCAACCATGTGAAGGTCCTCGCCTTCACAGTTTCTTCTTTCTTTGCGGGCATTGCAGGCGGGCTCTTTGCGCACCTCCTCCAGTTCATCAATCCCCGCGCCTTCGATATCATTAAATCAACAGACATTCTGATAATGGTGTATCTCGGAGGCATAGGGTCTATTGCGGGTTCCGTAATCGGCGCCACGGTATACACGGTATTGCTGGAGGTCCTGCGTCCCATGGGAATCTGGCGCATGGTCTTCATGCCGCTCGTGCTCGTATTGCTGATGATCTTCCGGCCAAGGGGCATTATGGGGCTCCGGGAATTTCGCTGGTTCGTGCCTGTGCGCGATATGCTCGCAAGCAGGCTCTGGCGTGAAAAGAAGGCAGGCACCTGATGTCCGTACTGAAAGCAGAGAATGTTACGCACTACTTCGACGGGCTCGCCGCGGTCTCTGGATTCAACCTGAACCTCGAACCGTATGAACTCGTGGGCATCATCGGCCCCAACGGCGCGGGGAAGACAACCATCTTCAACCTGATTACCGGCGTCTACAAAGCGACGCGCGGGAGCATTTCATTTGACGGCGCGGAGATCGTCGGAAGGACGCCGTCCGCGATCACAGCCCTTGGCATCGCACGCACGTTCCAAAACATCCGCCTCTTCAAGGAACTCTCGGTGCTCGATAACGTCCGCATCGCCCATTATGCGCGCGTGAAATATAGTCCTGTCGAGGCCCTGCTTCACATGGGCCGCTTCCAAAAGGAAGAGGAGGAGATCATCGGCCATTCCATGGATCTCCTTGCCTTCCTGAAACTGGACGCCTACGCCGATGAAGTCTCGAAGAACCTTCCCTACGGCTTGCAGAGAAGACTTGAAATAGCGAGAGCCCTGGCGACAAGGCCGCAGCTCCTTCTCCTCGATGAACCTGCAGCCGGCATGAATCCCAATGAGGTTTCACAGCTCATGGAATTTATCAAGTGGATCAGAAAGGAGTTCGACCTGACCATTCTTCTCATCGAGCACCAGATGCACCTGGTAATGAATATCTGCGAAAGGCTTCTGGTCCTCGATTTCGGAGAGACGATTGCCGAGGGACTGCCGCGCGATATTCAGAAGAACCCGCGCGTTCTGGAAGTATATCTTGGCGAGGTGAAGTGCTGATGGGCGCCAATGGAATCATGCTCTCAATTGAGAATCTCACCATCGCCTACGGCAACATCAAGGCCGTGGATAATATTTCCCTGGAGGTTAACGAGGGCGAGATCGTCACCTTGATAGGCGCTAACGGTGCAGGCAAATCTTCCACACTCCGCGCCATATCGGGCATAGTGCCTTACAGCGGCCTGATAAGATACAGGCATCAGGATTTGCGCGGTGTGGCCGCCCACCGGATAGTCGCCATGGGCATGGCGCAGGTGCCGGAAGGACGCGGCATCTTCGGGAACCTGACGGTCATGGAAAACCTCAAGCTCGCCACCTGGCAGAGAAAAGACAAGGGCGAGATCGCGAAGGACTACGAGCGGGCCTTCGTCATCTTTCCGCAGCTTCAGAAGAGAAAGGATCAGCAGGGCGGTACGCTTTCCGGCGGCGAGCAGCAGATGCTGGCCGTAGCACGGGCTCTCATGAGCAGGAGCAGCATGATGCTTCTCGACGAACCTTCCATGGGGCTTGCGCCCATGCTCGTGCGTGACATCTTCCAGGTACTCTGCGATATCAACCGAGCGGGCACCACGATACTCCTTGTAGAACAGAACGCCCACATGGCGCTCTCTATCGCGTCGCGCGCCTACGTGCTCGAAACGGGAAGGATCATCCTTTCCGGACCGGGGAAGGATCTCCTCGGCGACCCCCGCGTCCGCGAAGCCTACCTCGGTGTCGATGCATAGCTTGTCTGTTCCGATTGTTTCTTCCTCAAGTCAAGCGTCCGGTTATTTTGACGGATATCCACCCTTTCGAACGATAATCCTCATTGATCGTCATCCGCGCTCACTCTGCTATCTGAAATATTTGCGATTGCAAATGGTAATGAACGTAGTGGCAAAATCTTATTGACACACAAGAACATCTTCATTTATAAAAATAAGGTTCGGGAGGGAATTCTCTCACAGGGGTAATCCATTTATTATAAGTTCGTGGAAAGTCTTCAATCGATGGCAGCCATGGTCAACCAAACCCGGCCGATGATGAATCCTATAGAATCAAGGTCGTTTCATCTGTGATGAATAGATCAAGTGACAATCGCCGCACACTATTCGTATGCCTCTTTCTTACGATAACAACTATAGCGATCTACTGGCAGGTGAACAGTCACGATTTTGTCAATTTTGATGACAACGAATACATAACGGCAAACCGTCATGTACAGACCGGTCTCACGTCTGGGAACATTATCTGGGCTTTCACAACCTTCTACGCAAGCAACTGGCATCCCCTGACTTGGATCTCTCATATGCTGGAGTGTCAGTTGTTCGGGCTGAGGCCTGCGGGTTACCACATAGTTAATCTTTTCTTTCATATCGCAAATTCGCTTTTGCTCTTCCTCATTCTTCACCGGATGACGAAAGCCATATGGCAAAGCGCCTTTGTGGCAGCTGTCTTCGCCATTCATCCCCTCCATGTAGAGTCTGTCGCCTGGGTGGCTGAGCGGAAGGATGTCCTCTCCACACTTTTCTGGATGCTCACCATGGGGGCTTATGTTTTCTATGTTGAAAGGCCGAAGCTCAAGAGGTATCTCCTTGCTCTTTTCTTTTTTGCCCTGGGCCTTATGGCAAAACCGATGCTGGTCACGCTTCCCTTTGTTCTGCTCCTTCTTGATTACTGGCCCCTCCGTCGCTTGATGATAGGGAAACCGTCAGTAGATGAGCACACGCAATCTGAAAGATCCGTAAAAAGGCACCGCGAAAAAAAGAAGCGCCTGGGGAGTGAAACAAAAGCAGAGCACATAAACAAGACTGAGAAACAGACCCGGCAACAGTCGCTTATGGTTCAGATTATCCTGGAGAAGGTTCCCTTTCTTGTTCTTTCTCTAGCCTCGTGTATAGTTACATACGTAGCCCAGCAGAAAGGCGGGGCCATGGCTATTGGTTCTGTACAAAGCTATCCCTTGTCAGCCCGCATTGCGAATGCCTTTCTCTCTTACTGTGGTTACATTGGGATGATAGTCTGGCCCGAAAACCTCGCGGTTCTTTATCCTTACCCCAGCATGCTGCCACCCTGGGAGGTCACTGGGGCGGTCGTCTTTCTTGGCCTGACAACCTTTTTGATTATTCGGACCGTGAAGCGCTACCCGTATCTCGCGACAGGGTGGCTCTGGTACCTGGGGACACTGGTTCCCGTCATCGGTCTAGTCCAGGTTGGGGTGCAGGCCATGGCGGACCGATACACCTATGTACCCCTTATCGGCGTTTCGATCATGGTTGCCTGGGGTGTACCCGAGCTTTCAAAAAAATGGCGATATCGGAATGCTGCACTTGCAGCGGTAGCTGTCATCACACTAACCATTTTTTCATTGGTTACATGGAAGCAGGTGGGGTACTGGCAAAACAGCACTACCCTGTTTAAGCATACCTTGGAGAAGACAACAGATAATCCTATAATCTTAGACAATATGGTGAATGTTCTGATGGGTGAAGGCAGATTTGATGACGCCATAGCCCTTTATGCCGAGGCAGTGAGGATTAACCCTAATCTGGCAGATTCATACAACAATATGGGTCTTGTCTTAATTAAACGGGGAAGTGCCGATGAAGCCATACCGAATTTCCTCAAAGCTATTAGAATCAACCCCAATCATGCGGCAGCACACTACACCTTAGCGACTGTCCTGGCCTCACAGGGGAAACTTCATGAAGCTATTTATCACTTTCGCGAATCTGTCCGCATCAAGCCGGACTATGAACAGGCCCATAACAATCTGGGAAATGCTTTGCTTCTTGAGAATAGAATTGATGAGGCCATCGCGAGCTATAGGGAAGCACTACGTCTCAATCCTGACTTTACAATGGCGGAGAACAACCTCAAGATTGCTCTTGCTCAACAGAGAAAAGCCCGCTGATGTCCTCCCTGCCTTGTTCCGGCAAGGGGGGGTCGAAATGAGAACGGGTGACATTTCAAACGTCTGCACTATTTTGATGTTTCAAGAACATGGAGGCGAAAAAATTAAGGGGACGGTTTTATTTATTGAGTTAATCTCGTTGTTCCTTCATTTGCGGTAACTGATCTTGCATCAAAAAAGTCCGGCAATATCATCAGGTTATTCACCATTACGATTGTTAATCATTAACTTTCGATTTGAAAGCAAGATGAGGGCTTGTAGATACCGTTCTTGTCAAGCGGAAGCTGGCTTGTAATTTGGATCGTACTTTTTCCCGGATTTTAGGACTCCAAAAATAACATGAACCAGTTTTCTCATAATCGCACAGACGATAACTTTCCCATTTTTACCTTTTTCTTTTAGACGATTATAAAAAGCGATCATCACAGGATTGCATTGAATCGACACCAATGCAGGCATATACAGGGCCTTCCTGAGTCGTGCATGTCCGATCTTGCATAATCTGGGTTTACCTTTAATAGATGATCCTGAGAGCGTTTCCTTCGGCGCGAGTCCGATGAATGCCACCATTTGACGAACATGGTTGAATTTTTCCGGGTCATCTAATTCTGCCAGGATGTGAGGAATGCTTGCCTTACCAATGCCGGGAATAGAATCCAGCAATTCCTTCCTCCGCTTGAGATGCGGATTCTGTCCTATCAGATCGGCAATCTGTCGCCTGATCTTCTCAATTTCCTGATCCAAATAAGCTATATGTTCTTTGATCAGAGAAATGACAGATTCATGTGCCGTGCTGAGCCGATTCTTCTCCTCGCTTCGCATGTCAGATCAGGCTGTCAACCCTTCTGACCAAAGCTCTCAGGAATCTGATCTCTGGTGGAGGCGGAATCCAGGGGTCAGGCTTCATAGCCAGACAGAACCGGGCAATGATTCCTGCATCAAGCTTATCCGTCTTGGTGCGAATCAGTTCACTCTGAGCAAACCCCTTGATCCTTGCAGGATTGACAATACTTATAGTATGGCCGGCTTCATGAAGATAGATTGC
>PLMX01000181.1 GCA_003142635.1 Syntrophaceae bacterium
ATCCCTCCCACGATCCGGGAGGTTTCATAGTCATCTCAAAGAACCGAAAACATGGTGCCAAGAACTTTTTTAGGGTATTTATGTACCCAAGATCATTCAACTTCCATTTTGCAACTGTAAAAGATCAGTTTAATTAATACGAAGCCCTGATCACGGCCAACGGAAGATGATGATTGACTATTTAGCAAAATTGTTATATTCAGCATAGACTTATAAATTTTAGGAGGCGAAAATAATGAGAGGTCTTCTCCAGCCAATGCATATCCTGGTAATATTGGTGATTGTCCTCATAATCTTTGGTCCCGGAAAACTTCCTGAGCTCGGAAGCGCTATAGGCAAAGCCATAAGGGGTTTCAAACGGTCTATGGAAGACACGAAGGATAAAATTGAGGGTGCAGTAAACGCCGACAAAACCGAAAGTAAGAAAGATTGATTCTCCTGAAGACTATTTAAGCGGCACTTAGGGATATAAAGCCATTAAATAAACAACATGAGGCTCGCTGACAAGCAATCATCTGACGGCGAGTGGTCTTCGTAAAGGCGAGACCGAACGAATATCAGGGTAACCCATAATTATTTATTCAGATCCTTTCCTCATTCACAGAACGGTTCTTTCATCGAATTCCATTGCGGGCAGGCTCAAGCAAGAGGTGATTATGGCGCAGGCGGAAGGCAGAAAACTCGACAGTGGCGATTTGTTTCCGCGGATGGAGTTCAGATTAACAGACGGCAGTTCCATAAGCATTACTGATATGTTAAGAGGCTCCTGGACTGTCCTCCTCGTTTACAGGGGAGCATGGTGACCGTTCTGTCGTCAGCAGTTAGCTGAATTTCAGTCACGCATCTCTGATTACGATAATAGGAACATTAAGGTAATTGCGGCTTCAACCGACAGCCTCGAGAATGCGCAGAAATCCGTAGAAAGAAAAAAACTGACCTTCCGCATTGCCTATGGGCTTGATGCCAGGGCATTCCCCGCCGCGACAGGGGCCTTCTTTGATGATGTAACTGGTTACATCCATGCAGCAGGCTTTATCCTCCGACCGGACGGCATAATTGACGAAGCCGTATACAGTACCGGACCGATTGGCCGCTTCACATCGGCAGACGCCATTTTCATGATCGACTACCGCTCCAAGGGGCCTTCTTAATCGCGAAATGACAGCGGATAAATTAAAAGGGCGTATTCTCGTCTTTATAGTCTTTATACAATTAGCTTGTATCGTTTTTATTTTTGCATCAAGCACTCCACTGGCAAACCATTTTCTGCTTATTCTTAACCAAGCTGCTGGAATGGCAATCGGGATCTGGGCCGTTGCCGCCATGGGCATTGGCAATATGAATATCTCGCCACTCGTGAAAGATGGTGCTACGCTGGTGACGAGCGGGCCTTACAGACTCATCAGACACCCCATGTATCTGGCTGTGTTGCTCGTCATCTGGCCAGTCATTATTGACCACTTCTCCCTGCTGCGCATCGCCGCAGGAATTATTCTCACCATCGATTTGATAGTAAAAATGCTGTTCGAAGAGAGCCTTCTGAAAGAACAGTTTGCACAATACGAGGCCTACATGAAAACAACAAAAAGACTCATCCCTCTCATCTTCTAAATATGCTTCATGTACGATGCCCCATAGAATTCTGATCCTCGTAAATGACATTTTTCTTTGCTCTGTCAAAGCAGAGTGGTCATTTGTTATTGACAGACAATCACCATTTCTTTATTATTTTTGATACATCTCACTACTCAAGGAATGTTCCCCGATAACTTAAGGATTTCCCGTATAGACATGAAAAGATTTGAAGTGCCTGTGGAAAAGTTGCGCCGGCAGTGTGACCCGGAATTCTTGTTATTTCTGACGTTTGGTTGTAAGGGAGGAAGCATATGCAAAAACATTGTCTCATAATAGCACTATTTGTTTTGATTTTTGTCACTGCGTGCGGAGGCCCCAGAGTTAAACTCTTCAGCGATGCAGGAGACCCCCTGAAGGAATACACTCTTGAAGGCAGGGGTTCGGATAAGATACTGCTGATTCCCGTGCACGGAATGATTACAGACACGCCAAAGGAAAGGTTTCTCGCCCAGTCGCCGAGTATTGTTGAGAATGTTGTATCGCAATTAAGGAAAGCCGAAAAGGACGACCGTATTAAGGCTGTCTTGTTCGAGATCAATTCGCCGGGCGGCACAATCACCGCGAGTGATATTCTTTACCATGAAATCTCCTCTTTCAAAGAACGGACGGGCAAAAAGATTGTTGTGTCCATGCTGGATATCGCGACTTCCGGCGCCTACTACGTGTCTCTCCCTGCGGATATCATCACTGCACACCCCACAACAGTCACGGGCTCTGTAGGTGTTCTCTTCCTTCAGCCGAAGATAGCAGGCCTGATGGAGAAAATCGGATTCAGTGTGGACGTGAAAAAATTCGGAAAGAACAAGGATATGGGCACTCCCTTCAGAGAGAGCAGCGAAGAAGAGCAAAGACTCTTGCAGAAATTGGTGGATGATATGGGAGACCGCTTTATGCGCCTCGTGCAAAAACATCGCAAGCCTGACCAACATGCGCTAACTGAAATTTCGACTGCCCGCATTTTCTTGGCCGACGAGGCACTGAAACTGGGGTTGGTGGATAAGATTTACTATTTGAGCGATGCAATGAGAGAGTCAAAACAATTGGCAGGACTCTCCGCCGATGCGAGAGTTGTTGTATATCGAAGGACGGAGTTCCCTGATGACACCTACTATAATACGTCGACTGTCACATCAAAAGGTGTGAACGTCCCGGCTGTCAACATTGAACTGCCTGAAATGCTCCTCCTTAAGACCGGTTTTTATTATCTTTGGCCCGGGGCAGTTTCCCTGGAAAGATAAATATTATTTGGCTCTCCGGAACGCGTCAGATCGGATCTTTTGCAGGCCGGAATTGCGATTCCTTGTGTGAAAGAAAGTAAATATATGATAATTAATATATGAACAAATCAAGATTATCTTTAGCAGACGGCGCCATCTCATTTCGGCCTGAAAATATTATGCTCACGGGAGGTGCGGCAATTGAGTAGATTCCCTTTTCTAATTTTAATGCTTTATTCTTTGTCTTACGCAGGCTGTGCGACAACGCTTGACCTCCAAGAGACGCAGGGAAGGCTCGACACGGAAATTCGCGGCCTGAAGGACGACAACGCCGTCGTTCGCAAGAATGCACAAAAGAATGATCAGACAATGATGGAATTGCGCGAGAGGATCGCCGACGTTGCCGCAGACATCACCGAAATCAGAGAAGACATGGAGAGTCTAAAGGGAGATCGTGAAGTCCTCGGAAAAGGCGAGTCTGACATAAAAGCTGAGTTTCTCCGCAGGGAAAAGGAATTCGGCGATATGAAAAACCTGCTTGATCAACTTTCATCCCGGATGAGCGCCATAGAGAACCTGCTCGAGATTGGGTATAGCGCCAATCGGGCGCCAAAGATAGAAGAAGCCGCCGGCGACAATACGAAAAAGACCACAACTGTAAAGACAGAGGAAGAATTGGCATACGACTCTGCCTATGAAGCGTTTAAGGAAGAAAAGTATGAGAAGGCCCGAGAAGGGTTTCAGGATTTTCTTAAAAAATATCCAAACAAGGAGTATTCTGATAGCGCCCAATTCTGGATTGGCGAGAGTTATTATTTTGAAAGGAGATACGAACAGGCCATCCTCGAATACGAGAAGGTTATAAAGAATTATCCACAGGGTAACAAGGTGCCTAACGCCTTGCTCAAGCAGGGATTTTCTTTTCTGAATCTCGGCGACAAGTCAAGCGCAAAGCTCCTTCTCGATCAGGTGGCGAAAAATTATCCCGGCACCAGTCAGGCCCGAATGGCAAGGGCGAAGCTCACGGAAATGAAGTAGCAGGACAGGCGAATTTGGAGCCGCTACAACAAGATTATTAATTAAACTCGCCGCCGGCCCGAATGACTCCCCGAAAGGCAGCATCGCCGGAATCGTCCCCTCATTCCCCCAAGAGAACCTCCCGGTCATCTTTCTCGTATCCTGTGCTGCATTGTGATGGTCAGTACCCGTCAATTCATCAATTTATTTTCCCTTGTCAAGATAGTTTCCTCTCGACGAATAAAAATGGCAGAAGTCTGAAGCAAAATGTGATACAGTCGAGCGCAATGACAGAGCCCCCTACGGATTGAAAGCTGGAGAAAGGAAATACGCAATATGGTCCAAACCAATTCATCGCTTCCCTCCGATTTTATCAGGGATATCATACAGGACGACATAGAAACCAACAAATACCAGGGACGTGTGGCTACCCGATTTCCCCCGGAACCTAACGGATATCCACATATCGGACATGCCAAATCCATCTGCCTTAATTTTGGTATCGCAGCCCAATGCAGAGGTACATGCAATTTGCGCATGGATGACACAGACCCAACCGGTGAGAGCATGGAATATGTGAATGCCATCATTCGGGACGTCAAATGGCTGGGCTTCGACTGGGAAGAGCGATTATACTATGCATCAGATTACTATGAAAAACTATACCAATACGCCCTGCAGCTTATAAAGATGGGCAAGGCCTTTGTTTGCAGTCTGAGTGCCGATGAGATTCGTCAGTACCGCGGCACGTTCACAGAACCGGGGAAAGAAAGCCCATATCGAGACAGGACAATTGAAGAGAACCTGGATCTCTTAGAACGCATGCGTGCCGGAGAGTTTCCGGACGGAACACATGTCCTTCGCGCAAAAATTGATATGGCATCGCCTAATATTACCATGCGTGACCCGGTCATGTACCGCATTAAAAAAGAGACACATTATAGAACCGGTGACTCATGGTGCATTTACCCCATGTATGACTTCGCACATTGTCTTTCTGACTCCATCGAAGGAATTACACATTCCATTTGCACTCTCGAATTTGAAAACAATCGTCCTCTCTATGATTGGTTCCTTGACGAATTAAAAGTCGAACATCAACCGCAGCAGATCGAATTTGCCCGTCTCAACCTCAGCTATACAATAATGAGCAAACGCAAGCTTCTCGAATTGGTTGAAAGAAAACTCGTCAGCGGGTGGGATGACCCCCGGATGCCCACCATCTCGGGCATGCGCAGACGGGGCTACACCCCGGAGGCCATACGGAGCTTCTGCGAGCGCATCGGAGTGGCCAAGAATGACAGCATCGTGGATATGGCGCTGCTTGAGCACTGTGTGAGGGAGGATCTAAATGAAAGGGCCCCACGCGTCATGGCCATTCTCAGACCACTGCGCGTTGTAATTGACAATTACCCGGAAGGGCGGGTTGAGGAGTTCGAATGCCCTTATCATCCTAAGAATGCCGCCATGGGCTCCCGGAAAGTCCCCTTCTCGCGCGACCTATACATCGACGCAGATGACTTTATGGAGAATCCGCCCAAGAAGTTTTACAGGCTCTCCCCCGGCAGGGAGGTTCGTCTGCGCTACGGCTACTTCATAAAGTGTGTGCGTGTTGTTAAGAATGGGCGTACGGGAGAGGTAGTCGAATTGCGCTGTACATACGACCCGGAGACACGAAGCGGATTTGCCCCCGACGGACGGAAGGTGGACGCAACCATACACTGGGTCTCGGCGCTGGATGCCCTTCCGGCTCAAGTCCGTCTGTATGACCGCCTTTTCCGCGTCGCCGATCCTCTGACGAAGGAGTCAGACATGACTCTCTCACTGGATCCGAAATCGCTCGAGATTCTCCGATCGTGCCAAGTGGAGCCAAGCATGGCAGCTGCCATCTCCGGAAGTCTCTACCAGTTTGAAAGGGTCGGCTATTTCTGTGTGGATTCCGTTGATTCTTCAGATAAGGCCCTGGTATTCAACCGCACAGTTACATTGCGCGATGCCTGGGCAAGAATCACGGAGAAGGGGAAGTAATCCGCAGGCAGTATACAATCAGAATCTCGATGTGCCTGACAGGAATCTCCGTGTGGTATTTGGCGGCTGTTATCGACTCCGTTTCAGCGAACAATAGCAGAGACTGCTAACTTCGTGTGATATCGCCTCTTTCATCAACAGTAAAGGTTGAGCTGCCGCCGCTGTGGACTGCCTGCAATGTGAAGTTAGTTATCTGGCCGGTGCCGCCCAATGTTAATATTATTGGCACGTTAGCGTTATATCCATAGACCGATAGAAGGGCTACCGAGACCATCCCTCCCGGTGAGGTACTGAAGAAAGCCTGCGACGCCTGGTACGCACTCTTCACACCCACGTTCGCTGCCGCATTGTAAGCCCTTGTTCTGTACGCCACAAACTGAGGTATGGCAATTGCTGCCAAGAGACTAAGGATAAGAACAACGAAGAGCAACTCGATGACCGTGAAGCCCCACTCGCTTCTTTTCTTGTAATATCTACGGATCATTCTATCCTCTTGCGCTGTCCGAACGGCTCATTCAGGACTTCCACTCGTCCTTCTTGGTAATATCAGGAATCCACTGCCAGTCTTTGCAATCGAAATAGTGCCTCCGCAGGGGCAACCTTCTGCGGATGTCCAATTCATTTCTGAATTCTATCTCAAGATCCATAGTTAATTGTTTGCTATGATCAGCTTCAGACGTTTCAATGATCATCGACTCTATTGTCTTGCCTTTCTTTGCAAGGATATCGGCAATTTCAAACCATCCCTGACTGATCTGCTGGGGGAATATGTACCAGGTATTCCGACCGTTATAATCATCGTCGATCTCAACCAACTCGCCATCGAGTTGAAGATGACACCAGACTTTTGCGCGAAGCATCAGGGTGGACGGATTACCGATGAGAAATATAGTCCGACCTCTGTCATTATCTTTCCGGGAAACAAGCGTCATTGAATAGTAAGATTCTAAAATATGTTCCCGCTCCCATCTTGCACGAACCATGGATGCAATCAAATTCGTGTCATACGCATAAATGATCAAGGCAATAAGTGTCAGGGTGAGAACCAGGAACGTGGCAATATTCAACATACTCTCATCAAAAATATATGCTGAACAATACGAGACATACGCGGCGACTGTCAACATAACAATAATGATTACACGAAGAGTATATCTCTGCATCGACAATGGACCTCCCTATCCTCTTCTGTTTGCTATCAAATGGGGCTCGGATTGCAAACCACGGATGTCATATATACGATTTGAATCCTCTCATCAATAAAATAATCATAATTATAACTTGAAGATATACGGTCTAATCTGACACAGCATGTATGCGTGCGACGGCCTATAGAAGACGGTACATTTTACGAGACATGAAATAGCATGTCACAGCTGCTTCATACCTGCAGCGCAAAGAATGAGGGAGAAGTGCAAAAAAGCTCGATTAGTTAGAGAATTGGGCGAATTGAGTTTTTCTCGGATATCAGTAACGGGGTGAGGCAGCTATTTGTCCGGTTCATTTGGCTGGGAGACCAGGATTCGAACCTGGATATACGGAGTCAGAGTCCGTTGTCCTACCATTGAACGATCCCCCAGCAGTTTCCGTCTGTGATTTTATTTCGTCAACCCGGATCAAAAAGCCTTCTTTCCTACTGATCTTTGAAGACTGAGGATGTCATCGGGGTCATGAAACCATTCATGACGCCACCCGGGCCGTCTCATACCACTAAAGCCTCTTATTATCAATAAGAATTTTTCTTTAATCATTATCGGAAACAACACAGCGCGGTTTCTGCACCCGTCCCGGAAGGAAACATCTCCACCAGATCCGTCTTCTCTCAAAAGCTACTGCTGCAAAAAGTTATTGAATCTGTTGTATACTTAATCTAAACTTAGCGAATATTGATTCGCGAGAGCCACCTCCAATTTCCGCTTTGTCGAGATCTACAACAACAGATAGACACTAACACATTACCTTGCTTATGACGCTGTGCCACAAATGCAAAAAGGAAATTGATGTTCCCAAAACAGTAGGACGGAAAGACACATGCCCTATGTGCCAGGCGGACCTTCGCTGCTGCCGCAACTGCCGCCACTACGATCCGAAGTATTACAATCAATGCCGTGAGTCTCAGGCGGAGAGGGTTCTCGATAAGGATCGAGCCAACTTCTGCGATTACTTCAAATTCAAAGATAACGCATCCGAAGGAACGGCAAAAGGTGATAAGGACTCCACCAGAAAGAAACTCGATGATCTTTTCAAATAGCCTCAGTGCCCCGCCAGTGCGAAAGGAAGCATCTTGCGCGCAAGAAATATCAACGCATATTGACATAAGTCAATGACCTTTGCATATTGCTGTGACAGACTTGAGTATATTTTGGTTCTTTCTCTGAACCGGATAACAAAATCCTTAAAGGAGACCGATTATGTTTTGCTATCAATGTGAACAAACCACGAAAGGTGAGGCATGTACGAAGGCCGGCGTCTGCGGCAAACAAGCAGACGTTGCTGCATTACAGGACCTATTGACATATGCCCTGACAGGGCTTTCTCTCGTTACCCTCGAAGGAAGGAAGGTCGGCATTGTTGACCGCGATATTGACCTTTTTATCTGCGGCTCTCTTTTTGCCACGCTAACTAATGTCAACTTTGACCCAGAAAGATTTACAACCCTGCTCCGGCAATGTGTTCACTACAGAGACACCTTGATTATCAAGGTCAAAGGAGCCGGCGGCAATGTCCATTTCGCACACGATTCCGTCCGCTTCAAACCGGCTCCCACCACCGATAAACTGGTCGCCCAGGGCGAGAAAACAGGATTGAAATCCTATCCCGCCGTGAGCGATGATGTCCTCTCCCTCAAGCACATAGCCCTCTTCGGCATGCGCGGAATTGCGGCCTATGCAGACCACGCTGCGATTCTCGGCAAGGAAGATGTTGCGCTATATGCGTTTCTGCAGGAAGCGCTGGCCGAGCTTGCAAATAAGAATATGACACTCGACGAAGGGATCAATCTGGTTCTCAGGTGCGGCGAAATGAATCTCAGGGCGATGGAGCTCCTTGATGCCGCACATACGGGCACCTACGGCCACCCCGTGCCTACCAAGGTTCCCCTTGCCTCGAAGAAGGGCAAGGCGATCCTTGTCTCGGGGCATGACCTTAAAGACTTGGAAGAACTCCTGAAGCAGACTGAGGGAAAGGGTATCTATGTATATACCCATGGAGAGATGCTGCCTTCCCATGGCTATCCCGGCCTGAAGAAGTATGAACATTTCTACGGTCACTATGGTACGGCCTGGCAGAATCAAGCAAAGGAGTTCGGCGACTTTCCAGGGACTATTCTTATGACGACAAACTGCATCCAGAAGCCGCAGTCATCATATATGCTGAATATCTTTACTTCCGGCCAGGTGGGTTGGCCCGACGTCAACCATATTACAAACCGTGATTTCACAACAGTGATCAAGAGGGCGCTGGCGCTGCCCGGCTTCACTGCCGATATGGAAAAAGGATCTGTCTCCGTGGGCTTTGGCAGGAATTCCATACTGAGCGTTGCCGATAAGATCATTGAAGCCGTCAAGAATAAGAGTATTCGCCATTTCTTCCTTGTTGCCGGCTGCGACGGTGCAAAGCCCGGCCGCAACTATTACACAAAGTTTGTCGAGCTAATCCCGAAGGATTGCGTAGTCCTTACGCTCGCCTGCGGCAAGTTCCGCTTTTTTGATAAAGACCTGGGAGACATTGGAGGGATTCCGAGATTGCTCGATGTCGGACAGTGCAACGACGCCTATTCAGCGATTCAGGTCGCCTTGGCGCTTTCCAAGGCCTTTGGTGTAGGTGTAAATGAGCTTCCTCTTGCTATGGTACTCTCATGGTACGAGCAGAAGGCCGTTGCCATTCTCCTTACACTGCTCGCCCTCGGTATAAAAAACATTCGCCTGGGTCCGTCTCTTCCGGCGTTCACCTCGCCCAATGTCCTCGATTTTCTCGTCAAGAAATTCGAGATCAAGCCTATCACAACGCCGGAGGCCGATTTGAAGGCCATCCTCGGTTAAGACGCTATCTCGCTTCGTCCGTCGGGACAGGCATCTCGCCTGTCCCGTCTAAACTTTACAATTCCTGGCGATCTCCGCCGGCCTGTGTAATCAAGCCAATGAACCGACCTGTTTATGACGGAAACAATCCACGAGATGATCATTGACCATCCCCACTGCCTGCATGAAAGCATAGCAGATTGTCGGACCCACAAACTTAAACCCGTATCGCCGCAGGTCATTACTCAGATCATTTGATTTTGTTGTTTGCGCCGGAATATCGTCCCCCGATCGATATTTATTCTGCTTTGGCCGGCCATGAACGAATCTCCAGACATATTCGTCGAACGTGCCAAACTCTTGTTGCAGGACAAGGAAGGACCTGGCATTCCCGATGGCAGCCTCAATCTTTAACCTGTTCCGAATGATATTCCGATTCGCAAGCAGTTGCCTGATCTTGATTTGCCTGTAAGCCGCCACCGCGACGGGGTCAAAGTTATCAAATGCAGTACGGTAGCTTGCCCGCTTCTTTAAGACAGTCTCCCAGCTCAGGCCTGCCTGCATACCCTCGAGGATGAGAAATTCGAACAGGGCTTGATCATCATGGATCGGCACTCCCCATTCAAGGTCGTGATAGTCTATGAGTGCGGCGTTATTGGCCCATCCACAACGGCGAATTTTCATAAGCATCCCCCATGCTACTGACCAGGAATCCCGTTCTTACGGCGTCTAAACCGAACTTGCCTTCACTGTTAAGAATAATTTGTCTGCTTCTCAACAGCGAATATATTATTAAACACAAATCGCGCGCGAAGCCAACCTGGATTTCACATCTATAAAAATATGTTGTAGAACAATGAGAAAGGGGGTAAATAGACTGACAAACAGGAGAAGTAAGTACACTGTTGTGCCTTCCGGTAAAATGATATTACACCATAAATAACTAACATTTCTCTCTGAATTTACCCTGAGTAAATCGAAGAGTTCAAAATAACACGGAGCCTCTATGCCCACCTTGACTATCAAAGAACTGCTTTCCAGAAAGAAAAACGATCGGCGCTTCATGGAAAACGTCCGGGCGATGAAGAACCTGCCCGCTTTTGAAGGCAAATTCTCCCCCTTCCCCGATTGGGTTCACTCGAGTATTCAATCCGTCCTCAAGGCGAGAGGAATATATCAGCTTTACAGCCATCAGGCCGAGGCCATGCATCTCGTAAGAAAAGGCCGTGATGTGGTGATCATCACACCCACAGCGAGCGGGAAGACACTCTGTTATAACATTCCCGTCCTCCACAAAATCATTGAAGAGCCGGAAACACGCGCCATCTACATCTTTCCCACCAAGGCCCTCGCCCAGGACCAAATGCACGAGGTGCACAGTCTCATCACTGCCCTGCGGGCGGACATAAAGACATATACCTACGACGGTGATACGCCGGACGATGCCCGCCAGGCCATACGCAAACAGGGACATGTCGTGGTCACGAACCCGGACATGCTGCATGCGGGAATACTCCCGCATCACACAAAATGGCAGAAGCTTTTTGCAAATCTGAAATATATAGTCATCGACGAGCTTCATGTTTACAGAGGAGTGTTCGGCTCACATTTCACAAACGTTATCAGGCGCCTCGTCAGGATTTGCCGCTTCTACGGTCAGGACCCCGTCTTCATCTGCTGTTCGGCAACGGTGGCAAACCCTAAAGAACACGCTGAGCGTCTGCTGGAGAGGCCCGTGGAACTGATCGACACGAGCGGCGCTCCCACTGCTTCGAAGACGTTCATCATGTACAACCCGCCCATCGTCAATCGTGAACTGGGAATCCGTCAATCTGCAATGACACCTGCGAGAAAGCTGGCAGCGGAACTTATCCAGAATGAAATTCAGACCATCGTTTTTACCACCAGCCGCCTCAATGTCGAGATACTCACAAAGTATCTCAAGGATCAATTTGCCAAGGGGAAGGCGCTCGATACACATTTTGTCACGGGCTACCGGGGTGGTTACCTGCCCAATCTCCGCAGGGAGATAGAGCAGGGACTCCGCGACCGGGAGGTAATGGGCGTGGTCTGTACTAACGCCCTCGAACTGGGAATCGACATCGGCGATCTTGAATCATGTATCATGGTTGGGTATCCCGGTTCCATCGCGAGCACTTGGCAGCAAGCGGGAAGAGCTGGAAGACGGATGGGTCATAGCCTCGCCATTCTCATTGCCCGGAGTAACCCCATGGATCAGTTCATCGTGGAGAATCCGGATTACTTCTTTTCCCGGTCACCCGAGCACTGCCGGGTCAATCCCGAAAATCTCCTCATACTCCTTCACCATCTGAAGAGTGCCGCCTTTGAACTTCCTTTCGAGAAGGGAGAACGCTTCGGGAGCGAAAATCTCGAGGAACTCCTTAACTATCTTGAAGAGAAAGGCGTCCTGCACAAGGTCGATGACCGCTGGCACTGGACGGCGGAGAGCTATCCCGCCGATGAAGTCAGCCTCCGGAGCATCAATCCTGAAAATGTTGTGGTCGTTGACGCCACCGAAGCAGGGGCGCATAAGGTAATCGCCGAGATAGACTGGGACAGCGCCTTTTCCATGGTTCATGACGACGCCATCTACATGATGGAATCGCAACAATTCTATGTGGACAAGCTCGATCTCGAACGACAGACGGCGTTCGTCCACAAGGTCGATGTGGATTATTATACCGATGCCATGACTTATACAAATGTCCGGGTTATCGACAGCTTCGCGCAGAAATTCCGGCAAAAGATTATCGTTGAACATGGCGAGGTGCAGGTGGTGCGAAAAGTTGTGGGATATAAGAAGATTAAATTTTACACTTCCGAGAATCTCGGTTACGGCGATGTGACCCTCCCGGAAAAAGATATGCATACCACGAGCTACTGGTTCACCATTCCCCGGGATATGCTCAACGCGCTCTCCTGCACGCAGTCCGAAATCATAGATGGACTTGCCGGCCTCGCTTACAGCCTTCACCACCTTGCATCAATACTCCTTATGTCCGACGCGCACGACATTGACAGGTGCATCGGCGACAAGAGCGGCGAATGGTTCGTCCGCCATGGAGCCGGATCGCGTTACATTACAACTTCGTCTCAAACCCCCACAGATGCAACCGGCGTGATGGCGGACGCCTTTGACCCAACTGTATTTATCTTTGATGCCTATCCCGGAGGGATCGGCTTTTCCGATCTTCTCTATCAAGAGCATGACCACCTCCTGGCCTCAGCACTGAGTCTCATTCGGAGCTGCCCTTGCAGACACGGCTGCCCAAGTTGCGTGGGACCTACACTCGAGGTAGGTCCTGCTGCCAAAGAAACGGTCCTTGCCATACTTGATTTGATTATCGAGAAGACATGAGCACAATCAAAAGGCTGCAGCGCCTGACAGGCGAGAACTTACTCAAGGAAAAGAAATCCGCAAGGGCTGACGAGATCAGCGAACTACGAAAGCGCATCGAAGCTATCACGTCGCGGCGGCCCACGGGGACGCAGAAGGCCGCTCCCGGGCTGTACAAAAGCCACCTCCCGCTTCAGGAGCTGATTCGAGGCGAAGAGGTTGCCAACGCCTTTGGAAAATTCCTCATCGTCCATGCACACTACGCTGGCTCTTCGAAGCACGGAAGCCGCAGTATCAGAGAAATGACGGCCCTTGATATGAAGGCAGCGGCGATTCTCGCCAATAACGCCGATATAGCTTCATTTGACTGCAAAGATGCCTTATTTCTTGACACGGAAACCACCGGACTGGCAGGCGGCACTGGCACGTTCGCCTTCCTCATTGGTCTCGGCTGGTTTGAAGATGACACCTTCCGTACGCAGCAGCTCTTTGCCCGTGACTTCTCCGAAGAAAAGGCCTGTCTCCACTTTCTGCTCGAAGTGGCCCAGGAAAAGGGCTTTCTCGTGACCTACAACGGCAAGACCTTCGATGTCGGTCTTCTATCGACGCGTTTCATCCTTAACCGTCTGCCTGACGGCCTGACCGCCATGCCCAATCTTGATCTCCTTCACCCCGCCCGTCGCCTCTTTGGGCATCGGCTGGAAAATAATCGTCTGGCCACCATGGAGAAAGACATCATCGGATTTCATCGTTACGGCGATATATCGGGAAGTGAGATTCCTCAGCGCTACTTCGATTGGCTTAGATACAACGATCCCCACCTCTTGGCCGATATCTTTGAACACAACCGCCTTGACGTCGTTTCCATGGCGGCCCTTTCCATTCACCTTGCGGAATTGCTGGACGGCAAGGCCGATATCTTACGGCATGACCATGCCGACCTTCTCGCCGCATCGCGCCTCCTCGTTGACCGCGGGGACCCGTCAGGCGCACGAACCATCCTCGAAACACTATCAAAGTCAGATAACCACCGCGCAGCCGATGAAGCGAGGAAAAGCCTTTCTCTCATGCACAAGCGCCACGGTCGCTGGATAGAAGCCATCCAGATATGGGAAACAATGCTTCTCTGCAATGCCGGTAATTTTTTTGCCGTGGAAGAGATGGTCAAATATCTTGAGCATAGACGGCGTGATTTTAAGAAAGCCATCGAAATTATAAACGAAGCTCTCGGTCTTCCCTACCCCCGAACAGCTTTGGAAAGGGATACATTAGTTTACCGTCTCAGGCGCCTTAAGACCCGTGCCGGCTGCCTTAATGATGAATAGAACAGTAATTCGCCGAAATGCCGCATATTTTTAATCAATTATTATTGACAAATAAATGACGAGCGCTTAGATTATTACACGACTTCCTTGTCGTCTGAAGATGCGGCTTCGTAGGCAGTCTCAAACAATAATGCGTTTCGGGGTGTAAGATTGAGCAAATTGATAAACACTTACAGGTGTAAGAAGAAGGGGCACTTAATATCAGAGGCCTGCCAGGATGCGACCTGCGAATGGCGGCTTAAGAACGAAACTTTTTTGAACTGCACATGGGTTGCCTGCAATTACGGGCCCTTTACACTTGAGGAAGTAGGTGAGATGATGGGTGTAACTCGTGAAAGAATAAGGCAAATAGAGGCGAAAGCTCTCAAGAAACTTCAGCACAAGAAAAGAAGAGAACAACTGAAGGATTTTGCGTCACCGGACAGTGACTGGGATTTTATATAAGTCGCAGTTTATGTGTGTCGATTTACCATGTCATTGAGGTCTTTACCAACTTTAAAGAAAGGCACTTTTCTTGCGGGAAGGTTTATGGCAACAGAGGTTTTCGGATTTCTGCCCTGGATCTGTTTCCTGTTTCTGACCGTGAAATTTCCGAAGCCCCTGATCTCTATCCGCTCATCTCTCTTCAGGGCGGCGATCATTGCTTCGAAAATAAGATGAACCACGTAGGCTATATCTTTGGGAGGATACTCCCCAACTTTATCCTGAACCCTTTTGATCAGCTCTTTCTTCGTCATAAAACAACGCTTTAATTGTGATCCGCAATGGGCGAATAATACAGAATGCCATTGAACTGCTCGGTTTTTCCACGCATCTGAAGCTCAAGGGCCGTAAACATCTCCCGAAAAAAATAATCCCAGAATCTTGGTCCTTTCTTCTTTGGGTGTACAACCTCAGGCTTCCCCTTTATACCCGAAAGCTCGCCGGCAAGTGTGATCGCATATCCCATGTCACCCAAATAGTCGACAAGGCCCAATTTCTGAGCTTGTCTTCCCGTAAAAATCCTCCCATCAGCGATTTTTCGCAGGTTCTCTTTCGGGATTTTCCTGTCGCGGGCTACCATGTCAAGAAACTGATCGTATATATCATCAACCAGTTCCTGAAGTAGCGCCCTTTCTTCAGACGTCATCTCCCTTATAGGTGAGCCTATATCCTTGAACTTTCCGCTCTTAACGACTGACGCCTTAAGGCCCAGCTTCTTCAGCAGCTCCTCCGCATTGGCAAAGTGCATGACAGCGGAAATACTGCCGGTGATAGTTCCCGGATTGGCTACAATCTTGTCCGTGGCACAGGCAATCATGTAACCTCCTGATGCCGCGAGAGACCCCATGGATGTTACAACTTTCTTCTTCTTTTTAAGTTCCGTGACAGCCTCATAGATCTCCTGCGAGGAAGCAACCCCGCCTCCCGGTGAATCAATTCTCAGCACAACTGCCTTGATGGCATCGTCTTTACCGAATTGATTCAACTGTTCGAGAACATCACGTGTATCGCCGATGAATCCTTCGACTTTTACGACGCCCACCTTGTTGTCAAGGGCAAATGAACGCCTGTCTTCCGTCGATGACCCTAAAACATAAACCAGCAAAAAAAATACTATAACGATCAGAAATAAAAGGAAGACGCCTAATATAACGGGGTGTTTTCTCACGGCTTGACATTATCCCTTGTCATTCTCTGTCATTTTTACATCGGCCAAGACCTTGCCAAGATTCGATCCGACATTTTCTTTATTATTCAAATACTGTGTGACTGAAGAAGAAGATGCCTCAGGCGGCGATTCGTAGTCCTTTATGCTCAGTCTGATCCTTCTATTCTGCAAATCCACACTCTTAACGATTGCCGATACTACATCACCCACAGCATATATCTCTGATGCAGCCTTTACTCTCTTATGGCTCAATTCCGATACATGAACCAAACCTTCGACTCCTTCTTCCAGTTCTACAAAAATGCCGAAGTCAGTTACATTAGTGACCTTTCCGTTTATGACCGATCCCGCCGCATAAATGAAATTCTTTTCGTCCCAGGGGTTCTTGTCGACCTGCTTTATTCCCAAGGAGAATTTTTCGTTCGCCACGTCAATGTTCAAGACCATTGCCTCCACTTCCTGACCTTTCTTGTACAATTCTGATGGATGTTTTATATTCTGTTTCCAGGAAAGGTCAGATACATGGACGAGGCCGTCTATTCCTTCCTCAATGCCGACGAAGAAACCGAAGTTTGTGATATTCCGTATAACACCTTTGACGATACTGCCCTCGGGGTATTTCTGTTTAAGCGCCTCCCATGGATTTTCCGTTGTCTGTTTTAGTCCAAGTGAGATACGCTTCACCTCCGGATTGACGTCAAGAACCATGACTTTCACAATATCGCCCATAGACAAAACTTTAGACGGATGTTTAATCTCTCTTGTCCAGAACATTTCTGTTATATGTACAAGACCCTCCACACCCGGTTCCATTTCCACAAAGACGCCGTAATCCGTAAGGTTCACTACTTTACCCTCAATTACAGAACCCACGGCGTATTTCTTCTCAATCATCTCCCAGGGATTATCCATCAATTGCTTAAGACCCAGGGAAACCCGCTCCTTTTCTCTATCAAAAGAAAGGACCTTAACCCTTATCCTATCGCCCTTGGAAAAATTATCCGACGGTCGCGTAATTCTGCCCCATGATATGTCGGTAACATGGAGAAGGCCGTCAATTCCGCCTAAATCTATGAAGAGTCCGTAATCGGTTATGTTCTTGATGACACCCTCCATAATATTTCCTTCCTCGATTCCCTCGAGCGTCTCCCTCTTTGCCGCAACCCTTTCCTGCTCCAATATAGATCTTCTCGAGAGTACGACATTGTTTCTCTTCCTGTCATACTTGAGGACATTGAACATCAATGTCTGCCCGACGTACTTATCGAGGTCTCTAACGGGACGGACGTCCACCTGAGAACCGGGGAGAAAGGCCAAAATTCCAATATCTACAGAGAGTCCACCCTTCACTCTCTCTATAACCGTACCCTTTACGGGAATATTATGTTCACACGCATTTTTGACATCATCCCATACTTTAATCTTTACAGCTTTATCCCTCGACAGCACGAGATTACCATCCGTGTCTCTTCTGTCAACCAAGACTTCCAATTCATCACCAACGGCAAACGAAATATTCCCTTCTTCATCCTTCAATTCCCTTGCCGGGATATAACCTTCCGTTTTCCAGCCGACATCTACCATAAGAACGTCACTATTTATCTGAACGACCTTACCTGTCACGATCTGGCCAAGCTGAACGCTCTGTAAACTCTGTTCATATAATTCCCTGAACCCCACATCCTCTTCTTTACCGGCGACCTTTTGAGAAAGTGCTTTTTCGGCTGGCGCTTTTTCGTCAATCTTCTCACCGCTATTTTGTTCTTTAGAAATTGAGTTATTGCTGTTAACCATTAAACCGTTACCCCCTGAATTTTATAAAAAAATCTCGTAAGAAAAAAATTTAGTAACATACTGGTTATGAAATATCAAGAGAATTCAAAAATTCCCGCATGAGGTTAATCTGCATAGAATATTCAATAAACTGAGGACAGTTAAAAATCACGTTGCATCAGCTATTTACGCTCCTGACTGACGGCTCAGGCACCTCTAATTATAGAAATCATCTTCTCAACAACTTCTGCGACGCTCATCTTCGTAGAATCCACAATTGTTGCGTCTTCGGAAGCCTTCAAAGGCGCTATTTTTCTCTCCTGATCCTGCCTGTCTCTGACAACAAGGTCCTCTGCAACTTTCTTATAGTCCACACTGCCGCGCTGCGAGCGCAGTTCGGCGTAGCGTCTTCTAACCCTTTCGTCCACGCTCGCATCTAAATAGAATTTATAATCGGCCATTGGGAAAACCACTGTCCCCATGTCTCTGCCTTCGGCTACGACACCCCCTCTGTCCCCTGCCTGGCGTTGAATCGCGAGCAGTCTCTCCCTGACTGCGGAAACAGCCGAAACCCTCGACGCAACAAGACCTACTTCCTCACACCTGATCATCTTCGTCACATTTGCACCGTCAACAAAGACATTCAAGCTCCCATCTATGTTGTCGAGATGCAATTCTATGCGGGCGCATAAGGCTGCAAGAACCTTTTCGTCGCCCGGCAAAATCCCGTCCTCGATAACTTTATAGGCAAACGCCCTGTAGAGAGCGCCCGTATCCAGATAGAGATATGATAGCCTTCGTGCCAGGGCATTGCTGACCGTGCTCTTCCCTGCACCGGCAGGGCCGTCAATAGTAATAACGAGTTTTTCCTTCACGGTTAAGCGCCCCTTTGAAACACTTTACGCAGTCATTGTGGACGAACACACGTCCAGCATCACACGATGCTAAGCGTCTGTGCTATAGCATATTGGTCAACCCTTAACAATATTAAATAGTAACGCCCGCTAACAGCTGTCGGCTTCACATTTCAGATGATACTGCATAAACCATGACTTGCTTCTGACTGCCAAAAGAGATAATAATTAATCGCATGTCATCACTCAGACCCTAACAAGGCCCCTATAATCAGATGATAATTTCTTAATCGGAGAGGTTGCCCATTGAATCAATTCCCCATCTTTAGAAGAAGCCGTACGGGAATCATCCCTGCCGTAATTGTGTTTCTGATCTTTCAGGCCGCCGGATTAGCGCATGCTTCTTTTACTATCGAAGATGAAAGAAAACTCGGAAAGGAATTTTATGAGAAGCTCGATAAAAGTGATGTCTTGATCCATGACCAGAGAATAGACGCGTACATCAATCAGTTGGGAAATAAACTAGTCGCCCAAAGTGAGAAGGCTCCTTTTGACTTTCGCTTCTCAGTGATCAAGAGTTCGGCAATCAATGCCTTTGCCACTCCGGGCGGCTATGTGTATGTCAATAGAGGCTTAATCACCTTGGTTGAAACGGAGAGTGAGCTGGCCTCCGTACTTGCACATGAAATAGGACATATAAATAAAAGGCATGTGGCGAGTATCATAGAAAAATCGCAGAAGATTGGTATTGCTACGCTCGCCGCAGTTCTTGCCGGTGCATTTCTTGGAGGCGGAGGAGATCTCTCTGCCGCTGTCACCGGCTTCTCTTTGGCGACGGCAACAAGCCTAAGTCTAAAATACAGCCGCGAACACGAAGAAGAGGCGGATAGGATGGGTATGTCCTACTTGGTCAGTGCCGGATACGACGGCAAAGCCATGTTGGATTTTATGAAGTTAATGAGAAGATATGAGTTTTACTCCAGCAATATACCATCATATTTCCTCACGCATCCGGGTACCGATGAAAGGATTAGCTATATAGATGCCCTTCTTCAGACTACCTATACCCAAAAGGGACACGATACTATAATCGGGAATATAAAAAGGATACAAACAATCCTCATGTTTGGAGAAAAGAACCTCGATTCGAGTCTTCACTATTTCCAAAATGATCTGCAAAAAAACTCGAACGACGTCGATTCCCTCTATGGGATGGCAGTAACTGAGGAAAAGCTCGGACGAACTGACGAATCCGTGATCTATTTCCGTAAAGCCCTAAGTCTGTCTCCCGATGATCAGGACATAAACAGGGATCTCGGAATTCTTTATTTTAAGCTCGGTCGGGCGGCAGAAGCACTTGTCTTCCTCAGCAAGGCATTGAGCCTTAAAGAAGACGATCTCGATACTTTGCTCTACCTTGGCAGGTCTTACGAATTGCAGGGCGATCACACAGCAGCCTTGAGTTTTTACAAAAAAATCGAAAAGAAAAACATGATTGATGCAGACATGTACTACAGTGTCGCCATGGCATACGGGAAGACAAACAATCCTGGCGATTCCCACTACTATTTCGGCCTCTATTTCAAAAAGAAAAAGAAGATGGAAAGCGCCCTGTTTCACTTCAAGGAAGCCCTGAAGTATTTCCCCGCACAGGGTGAGAGATCTCGGGAAATAGAAAAAGAGATCAGGTCAATAAAAAGGTGAAGTCCAGTATCGATGCTTAAGACATATCAATCTGACTCGATGTCAGCTCCTTCTTTGCATAGTCGAGATGGATCCGCTCCTTGATAAACAGTTCGAACAGGTCTCTATCAATGTGATTATCGTTCACCATATATCGCATTATTTTAATGGCTTCCGATAGAGTTTTGTCCTTCTTGTACGGTCTGTCCTTTGCCGTTAATGCGTCGAAAACATCTGCAAGCGCAATGATTCGAGCCTGGAGAGGGATCTCGTCGCCTTTTAGCCCGAAGGGATAGCCGGCGCCGTCGATCCTTTCATGATGGGAGGAAGCGTAATATGACACATTCTTCAGCTTCTTGGGAAATGGGAGCTGACAGAGCATCTTATGCGTAACAGTAACATGATTCTTAACAATCTCTTTCTCCTTCTCTGTAAGAGTACCCACGGGAATACTTAGATTGTATACCTCCTCATCGCTGAGAAAGCTTTGCAAATCTCCGCCGAGAATCCATTTCCTGCCTGCTATGCCCTTCAGTCGGTCAAGCATTTTTTTATCCATGAATTTTGTTCCCATATTAATATCTGCGAGAAAATCGTAATCCGCATCCAAATCCCTTTCATCTTCGCCAACGTCGCAATTTAACTTTTCCGCACGATATTCTTCTCTTTGTCTATTTCCTTTCTTCAGCGCTTCAATTGCATAGTCCCTTTTTAGAATCTCAAACCGCGCTCTCAAGGCTTCCATCCTGTTATATATCGTTTCAAGTTTCTTCCCCTTATCGACAATATATTCCGGCGTAGTTATCTTGCCAACGTCATGAAGCCAAGCCGAGATGTGGAGTTCCTTCAATTCATCTTCATCAAAGCGGATGCCCGCATACGGCCCCTCCGCGCTCTTATTTATCTTTTCCGCAATTGCCATTGTCAACTCCGAAACGCGACGAACATGACCGCCCGTGTAAGGAGATTTCTCATCAATCGCAGTAGCAATAGTTCTGATGAAAGATTCCAACAGGTTTTCCAGATCATGAATCAGTCGTTTATTGGAAATGGCAACAGCCGCCTGGGATGCCAATGACTCTGTCATCTTTTGATTTTCCATTGAAAATGAAACGACTTCCGCCTGCCCTTCAATTTGCGCATTCAATAACTGCAAGACGCCGATAATATCATTTTCGTGATTTCGCATGGGAACTACCAGCATGGACTTGGAGCGGTATCCCGTTTCCGCATCGAATCGCCTGGTGCCCTCAAAATTAAATCCCTCCGCATGATAGACGTCAGAAATATTTACTACCTGACCTGTAATGGCGGCGTATGCAGAAACATTGGCATGATTGGGCTTCCCATCGAGGTTCTTTAATCTGACGGACGGCCAAGTGATCTTTCCGCCGGTGCCCCCCATACGGATGTTCAAAGAAGTGTTCTGCACTATGGCGAAGTGGAGTTCCTCTTCATCGTCAGACATGATATACAGCGTGCCGCCATCCGCATTTGTAAACTCTCTCGCTTCATCCACAATCATTTCCAACAGTCTGTCCAGGTTCTTTTCCGCCGACAGAGCCATCCCTATCTGATTTAACCGCCTGATCTGATCAAGCTGTTTTTCCATAAATCCTTTAACTTCCGGAGACAGTTTGCGCAATAACATACTGATATGCTCACTTTCACAAACAGGCTTTGCTTTCTTATCTTTGCCCATATGTCACCCTCGAAGAAATTCAAATGCTCAGTGGAAAATCTACGCCCTAAAAGAATACAATATTCGAAGCGCGCCTTTCGACCATATCAGGATGGACTCATCAGGGAATGAGACACAAAAAATACACTGCATAATTTGACGTGAGTCCGGGGAGGAAAGAAGGAGACGCCACAGGCGTAATTTGCTGTAGGTCCTTTCATGGTATTCATCTTACTGTATCATCTATCGTATTCGAACAACCGGCACATCTTTCTTCAGTTTGTCTCTGAGGTACTCCATCTCTTCCTGCGAATACGCTTCATACTTCTGAAATTGTTTATCAAGAGTCCTGGTGGGAATAAACTGCTGCAATATGTAACAACTCGCATTTCTCAGCAGCTTCCCCATCTCCAAGAGATCTTCTTCCTGCAGCAGTTTCTTGGGAACGGTTGTGCGAAATTCATAAGGCTTACCAGATTTCATGATTATTTCCATACTCTGTCGTATTTTATCCTCATCGATCTTTGACCTCGTCACTGTCCTGTACCTCTGGAACGGTCCCTTCATATCCATGGCAATATAATCAAGAAGCCGGCCGCCGATCAGTTGTTCCAACACCTCAGGACAGGAACCGTTCGTATCTAATTTAATCAAATACCCGATTTTTCTAACACGCTTTATAAAGTCGATCAAGTCAAGTTGTATCGTCGGTTCGCCGCCGCTAATCGTCAGAGCATCAAGCTTTCCCCTGCGTCTCTCTAAGAAAGAAAGCACGCCTTCCTCCGGCAGACAATCCCCGAAGAGATCAGGATCCACTAATTCCGGATTATGACAATAGGGACACCTGAAGTTACAGCCCTGTGTAAATGCAATTGCACTTATCATCCCGGGATATTCATTCAATGATACCTTCTGCAACCCGCCTATCTGCATCTTCTAAAAACTGAAAACCTTTCTCCCTTTATATTCTTCCTGTTTTCCCAAATTCCATTGTTTAACAGGTCGCAGATAACCGACCACACGCGAATATATCTCACAGGCTTCCATGCAAATGGGACATGTCTCTTTCTCGCCACTCAAATAGCCGTGCGAAGGACAGACACTGAAGGTCGGTGTGAACGTAACATAGGGTAAGTGATACTGAGTGCATACCTTACGTACAAATGCCTTTACGGCTGACGCGTCATTAATTCTTTCTCCTGCATATGTGTGAAAAACGGTTCCTCCCGTGTACCTCGCCTGGATTTCATCTTGCAGATCCAGGGCTTCAAATATATCGTCCGTAAAGTTCACAGGCAGCTGTGTAGAGTTAGTGTAAAAAGGTTCTCCTTCTTGCTCCGCATATATATCCTGATTCGCACAGATGATGTCTGCATATTTCACCTTATCAATTTTCGCAAGGCGGTATGAAGTGCCTTCCGCAGGCGTCGATTCAAGATTATAGTTGTTCCCTGTTTCCTTTTGGAAGTCTATTAACATTTTTCTCATGTAATCCAGTATCTTCAATGTGAATTTCTGCCCTTCCTCAGAGGCTATATTCTTGCCCGAAAAATTGAGGCAGGCTTCATTCATGCCGACAAGCCCAATTGTTGAAAAGTGATTCTTCCAATATTCGCCAAAGCGCTTCTTTACATTTCTCAGGTAATATCTTGTGTAGGGATAGAGGTTTCCCTCCGTAAATTTTTCCAAGACTTTTCTCTTGGTCTCCAAACTGTCCTTGGCAATGATCATGAGTTTTTCGAGGCGTTCCACAAACTCCTCTTCTGTCTTGGCGAGGTAGCCTATTCTCGGCATATTCATCGTAATCACGCCAATAGAACCAGTTAAGGGATTCGAGCCGAATAAGCCGCCTCCCCTTTTTTCCAATTCCCTGTTATCGATACGAAGTCTGCAGCACATGCTCCTCGCATCTTCCGGGTTCATGTCTGAGTTTATGAAATTCGAAAAATAGGGCACCCCATACTTCGCCGTCATTTCCCATAAGTCGTCAAGATTACGATCGTCCCATTTGAATTCCTTTGTTATGTTATATGTCGGTATGGGAAATGTGAAGACCCTGCCCTTGGCGTCTCCATCAGCCATGACGCGAAGGAAAGCCTTATTGAAAAGATTCATCTCCTCCTGAAAAACCTTGTATGTCTCTTTCTGCGGTTTACCTCCGATAATTACATTTTGTTCCGCATAATACTTCGGCACTGTCACATCGAGGGTAACGTTTGTAAACGGCGTCTGGAAACCCACCCTCGTCGGTACGTTAATATTAAAAATAAATTCCTGCAGAGCCTGCCTAATTTCGCTGTAGCTCAAACGATCGTACCTTATGAAAGGCGCGAGCAGGGTATCAAAATTGGAGAATGCTTGAGCGCCGGCCGCTTCCCCTTGAAGGGTGTAAAAGAAATTAACTACCTGCCCCAGGGCACTGCGAAGGTGCTTGGCCGGCTTGCTCTCAACTTTACCCGACACTCCTCGGAAACCTTCCAGAAGAAGATCATACAGATCCCATCCCACACAGTATACGGAAAGAAGACTCAAATCGTGAATATGAAAATCACCGTCTGTGTGCGCTTTTCTAATTTCCGGCGAATAAATCTCATTCAACCAGTAGACCTTACTGACCTCGGAAGATATATAGTTGTTCAAACCCTGCAAGGAATAATCCATATTGCTGTTTTCATTAATCTTCCAGTCCTTCTTCTTGAGATACTGATCGACCAGATCAACCTCCATCTTGTTGGTAATTTCCCTTAATCTGGCATGCTGCTCTCTGTATATAATATATGCCTTAGCGGTTCGACGATAAGGAGAAGATAAAAGGACTTCCTCCACGATATCCTGAAACTCTTCCACTGTCATAACCTTGTCGTCGAAGAGTTTCTCCGCCAAACTGAGAACCTTTATCGTGAGTTTTCTCGCTGTGGCGCCATCAAACTCACCCGTTGCGGTCCCGGCCTTCTCAATGGCATTGGTTATCTTCTCCGCATTGAATTTTACTAACCGGCCATCTCTCTTTTTTATCTTTTCATGCATAAGATGCTCCTCCTTGGCTCCGCAACGAAAGTGTGGTCTCAGTACCGTCATTTTACCCAATATATTGGGGTAGGAGAGGATCATACTACTATATGTTGATATACGCAAGACAAAAAAAAGGTCTTTTTTCTGTCTCATTTCCTCCCTTAATCAATCGTCAACTATGCGAAATACCGTGATAATGATGATTAAAATCATAAACAGTATCGTCCGCAAGTAAGCGGACCTCCAAAAATTGAGGCTGACCAACGTCATCACAGCATGTCATTGACATCCATGATCAGCCTTCTCACGAGCCTTGTTTATGACCATTGACGCATAGTGATCTTACGAACTGGCGGGGTAAAAAGAAAAAATATGGCACACAGCCGAAACTGACAAATAGCCGGTAATAGCTGCAGTGAACATCCTACGCAGGTCTGCAAAACATTTTCCGGCAAAGACATGCCTCGCATGTATCACACCGGATTGTTCAACCCTATTTTTTCGATGACTTCTTAACCAGGACTTCCGAATTGCGAAACATCGCTTCTGTTTCCGCTTCCGTCAAACCTGCGCCCAGTGCAATTCTCCGACCCATATCCTTATGGACGAGATCATGGGGTGCATGACTGTCGCTATTTAGAATGACAGAGGCTTTTGCCCGGCGGGCCATCATTGCGACATGCCCATTTGTCAGACTGTGTCCCTTCCTTGCCGTAATTTCGAGGTATATCGAATTCCTTGCCGCCTCCATAGCTTCTCCCTCCGTAATCAGGCCGGGGTGCGCAAGTATGTCAATAGGCGCCTTAAGGGCGGCCGCATTAGTGCCTGCCGCTACCGGTTCAACAATCGTTTCGCCGTGAACTACAATGATCTTCGCTCCTGCATGTCGGGCCTCTACTGCAAGATCGCAAATATATTCGGGAGGAATATGGGTCAGCTCTATCCCCGGAATCACCTGTATGTCAAGGGCGTCTGTCAATTTCTGACAGACTTTCACAAGGCGGACAATAATAAAATCGAAATTGGAATGGTCACCATGATCGGTTATGGCGAGGGCGCTGTACCCCATTACTTTCGCCCTCCTCGCCAGCTCTGAAGGAATCAGCTCACCGTCACTAAAAATTGAATGCGTATGCAGGTCTATCACAGGACGTTACCTCACCGGTATATTAAGAACAGCGTCATTTCCTTTGGTCGGGGAATTTTTAACACATAGCAAATTTGTGAGATGCGGTCAACAAACGATATGGATAACCTGATACGAATCAAGGGGCGCTTAGTCCCCCAGAGCGAAGTTAAACGCGAGACTCATAGTTGTTGCTGCGCATGCGCAATGCACCTCAAGGCAGCACGGTCAATCTTTTCCTTGACAAACCTCTTTAACTCCATGTTAGTCTCTGCCATTAAACAAGTATTTAATTCACCATCTACGCCTATGTTTAAGATTATCGATCGATACATCCTCAAGGAGATTGCCTATCCATTTTTCCTTATCCTTTTTGTTCTGACATTCGTTCTTCTCATGGGTAAGATCCTCCAACTCATGGACCTCATGGTCAATAAGGGTGTTAGTTTTCTCGATATCTCTAAACTATTTCTGCTGTTAACACCGTCGTTTCTGATATTGACCATCCCCATATCGCTGCTGATCTCGATACTCATTGGATTGGGGAGGCTATCCGGTGACAACGAACTAACCATCCTAAAGGCGTCCGGAATGAGTTTATATAAACTCGTAGGCCCTGTTGCCGTTGCTTCACTGATAGCCTTTACCATAACCGCCGTCACGAGTCTTTTTTTGGTTCCCCAAAGCAAATACGAGACAAAGAATTTGCTCTTTAACGTCGCAAAGAACAAGGCGAGCATAGGTATTAAGGAAAAGGTGTTCAACGACGATTTCAGAGGAATCCTTCTTTACGCAGAAAATATTCCTGTTCACGGTGATTCCATGCAGGGGGTCATGATCTCAGACACAAGGATCAGCAAGGAACCCAGCACCATTATAGCGGAGACAGCTTACCTTGTATCAGACCCTGCACTGATGACAGTCACCCTTCGGCTGCAAAACGGCAGCACGCATACAGTCGATAAAATGCTGAAGAACTATCGAAAGATGGATTTCAGCTCCTATGATGTAAATCTTGATATCGAATCTTCCATCGCCGAGGCAAAAAAAGCCAGTACAAAGGACAGCACCGAAATGACGGTCTGGGAATTGTCTCAGAAACTTAAGACGGCCGGTTTGGAAGACGCGGTTTTTCGGGAAATGGCTATTGAATTTTACAAGACGATTACGACTCCTCTTTCATGCATCGTCTTCGGCATACTCGGAATTCCCTTGAGTATCAGGGCGCACAGGGCCGTACGATCAAGAGGATTTACCGTCGGCCTTGTCATAGTTTTTATTTATTACATCATACGCCTCGGCGGCGAAGCCCTTGTGGAAACAGGAAGACTCTCACCGCTCATCGGAACCTGGTCTCCCAATATCGTATTTTGTATCGTCGGCGTTTATCTCCTGATCAGGGCGGCAAATGACAGGCCCCTCCGCATCGATATCCCCATCGGGCCTTATTTGAAGAACCTGATAGGCAAGTGCACAAAGAGAATTGATTCATGACCATCTTAGATCGATACGTAACGAAAGAGTTTATCCGGCTGTTTGTCCTCGTGCTGACGCTCTTCACGTCGCTCTTCCTGATCGTTGAATTTTTTGAACGCATACGAATGTTCCTGAGCAATAATGCGTCTCTGCCGCAGATCCTTTCATATTTCTTTTTCATGATTCCCATGATGATTTCACAGACTATTCCCGCGACGGCACTGCTCGCAGCCCTTTTGACTTTCAGCACCCTTGCCCGAAATTCCGAAGTCCTGGCCATGAAGGCAAACGGCGTCAGTCTCTACAGGACTTCCATGCCAGTGTTTATCATATCAGCGCTCATCTGTATATTCGCCTTTCTCAATAGTGAACTTGTTACACCATACAGTAACCAGAAAGCGGACAACATTGTATACGTGGAAGTACAAAAGCGAGAAGCCCTAGGGACATTCAAACAAAATCAACTCTGGTACAGAGGGCAAAACGCCATATACAATTTCCGGTTTTTTGATCCGAAGACGAATATAATACAGGGAATTACGATAAATTATCTGGATAAGAACTTTACGTTGACGGCGCGTGTCGACGCGGAAAAAGCGGAATGGAAAGATGACAAGTGGATATTTTACAACCTCTTGACAACGCGTTTTGGCGGAGAATTCCCCGCTCTTGAGTGGGCTTCCTCTAAGGTGATAGACCTCCCGGAGAAACCAGAGGATTTCAACATCGTTCAAAAAGAAGCTGAAAAGATGGGATTTATTGAACTAAGAAACTACGTCAGGAAGCTTCAATCTGAGGGGTACGATGCCACGCGATATTTAGTTGATATGCACGGCAAGATCGCATTTACCCTCGTCATCATGATTCTTATTACGATTGGTATTTCCTTCTCACTCATAAGAAGCGAACGAAGCGGCGGCGTCACGCAGAGCATTGGCGTCGGCATTGTCATAGGATTCTCCTATTGGATTGTTCATGCCTTCTCCATGTCCCTCGGCCGCTCCGGCTCAATACCTCCGATTATCTCTGCATGGCTTGCAAATATTATCTTCGGAGTCGCATCGGTTATCATGTTCCTGCGCGTCAAGACCTGAGTCATATCCCTGATTCATGCTCCTAGTAACGGTAATAGTCCGGCTTGAAAGGTCCGGCTATGGGAATGCCAAGATAATCGGCCTGTTCCTTGGTTAATCTTGACAGTTTGGCCCCCAATCTTCTCAAATGCAGTCTTGCCACCTCTTCGTCTATCTTTTTGGGCAGGGTGTGAACGCCAACTTCATATTTCCCGGATGCAAGTTCAATTTGCGCAAGGCACTGATTGGTAAAGCTGGTACTCATAACAAAGCTCGGATGACCGGTGGCGCAGCCAAGGTTTACCAGTCTTCCCTCCGCAAGGACGATAATCGAACGCCCGGACTTGAGAGTCCATTTATCCACCTGGGGTTTTATATTTTCCCTTTTGCAGCCTTTGCCTGTTTCCAAATATTGCATGTCTATCTCGCTGTCAAAGTGGCCTATATTACATATAATGGCCTCATTCTTCATCCTGTTCATATGCGCGCCGGTGATGACCCTGCAGCATCCCGTGGCCGTAATAAAAATATCACCCTTCGCGACGACATCGTCAAGCGTCATGACGGCATAGCCCTCCATGGCAGCCTGCAGAGCGCTTATCGGATCAATCTCGGTGATGACCACCCGCGCTCCAAAACCCCTCATTGACTGCGCACAGCCCTTGCCGACGTCGCCGTATCCGCAGATGACAACCATCTTGCCGGCGACCATGATATCCGTTGCCCGCTTAATGCCATCAGCGAGTGATTCCCGGCAGCCGTACAGATTGTCAAATTTTGATTTGGTCACCGAATCATTGACATTGATGGCCGGAAAGAGAAGCTCCCCCGCCTGCGCCATCTGGTAAAGCCTGTGAACGCCCGTTGTCGTCTCTTCCGATACGCCGATAATCCCTGAAGCGACTTCTTGCCAATGTTTCGGATTACGCTGTAGCGAGTGCCTCATGCGATCCACAATAATCTGCAATTCCTTGTGATCGTTTTTTTGGTCGAGCAACAAAGGATCTTTTTCGTATTTAACGCCCTGATGAATGTAAAGAGTTGCGTCGCCCCCGTCATCGACAATAAGGTCCGGGCCGGAACCGTCAGGCCACGTCAGCGCCTGTTCCGTGCACCACCAGTATTCCTCAAGCGTTTCACCTTTCCAGGCAAAAACGGCTGCAGACCCCGCTTTTGCTATTGCCGCGGCCGCATGATCCTGTGTCGAGAAGATATTGCACGATGCCCATCTGATGTCCCCGCCAAGCTCTTTAAGCGTCTCTATAAGCATGGCTGTCTGAATCGTCATGTGCAGACTGCCTGTTATCTTTAAGCCCTTAAGCGGCTTTTTGGGACCATATTTTGCCCTCACCGCCATAAGTCCGGGCATTTCATTCTCGGCAAGTTCGATCTCTTTGCGTCCCCAGCCGGCAAGTCCGATGTCCGATATTTTGTATGGTAAATTCCTGACAAGTTTCAGATATATCATAAGGCCCTCCAGTCCTTATCCTCAGGCTCAATGCCTGCACGTCTATATCGACGCAGCCTGCCTTAATGCTTCAACCATGTCCGCCTTTTCCCAGGTATAATCATCGAGGAAAAATGTCTTGGGAAGTTTTCGGTAAATGTTACCCTCAAGAAGCTTAAATTTCTCAATCATGCCTCTTGGTGACAAGTCGAAATATTCTTTAATCAGCATCACGACTGTCCGGTTAAAGTT
>PLMX01000039.1 GCA_003142635.1 Syntrophaceae bacterium
CACTTTTAATTCTTAATTGGCACGCACGATTTCACCGTTGAAAAAATATTGTGATTAGTGTAAATGATATCTTGTATAATAGACTGCATGGCTCATTCGTTTGAGGGTCATGCAGTCTATTATACTCAATTCCTAAAGAAAGGTAACCCTTTCTTCCCCGCGCTTCCGCACGGGGTATCCAGGGTTTGTTTTTCATGAAAAAACCCCCAATGGATACCCTGAAGAAAGAGTGACTGACTAAGAAATCCGTTATGCCATGGTACGCAGTTCATACACGCAGCCGTCATGAAGACCGCGTATATGCCGGCCTCGCCCAGAAATCGGTCCGCGCCTTTCTGCCCAAAATAGAGATGTGGAGCCGGCGCAAGGACAGGCGCAAGAAGATCGAAATTCCCATGTTCCCGGGGTACCTCTTCGTGGAGCTTTTCTCCCTCGACAGCGAAACGAAGTTGAATGTTCTCAAAACCTTCGGTGTTGTCCGGATACTCGGTAACCCGAAAGGGGCCGAGCCGATACCGGTTCCCGACGCCAAGATAGAAGCCATCCGGCGCATAATCGAGTCAAAAGTGGAAGTGCAACAGATCCAGTACCCGAAGGTCGGGGAACCGGCCCTGATCACTGACGGACCTTTCACCGGCATTGAAGGAGTGGTTGTCAGCACGGATTATAGCAAAGAACTCTTTGTCATATCCATCGAGCTTCTCCAGCGTTCGGTAGCCATAAAGCTCGAGGGCTTCCAGATAAAAAAGATCTAAGCACTGCGCCTTCCAGGAATTGCCGTCGCTGCATCAGAGCGTACATCATAATTGTCGCAGATAATCATCAAGACCCCCGACCATCAAATGCCGCCATTGCTTCCTCGAAGAGAACATCTCCGGCCCCTTTGTATTTTGGAGAATAATGGAAGAGTGCAATCCTCTTCGCCCCCGCCCTGCGTGCCAATAAACCCGCCTGATGCGCCGTCAAGTGATGCTTATCGGCGGCTTTATCCGCTTCTTCGTGAAGGAAAGTCGCTTCTATGAACATCAAGTCCGAGCCATCAGCCAATTCGACGATCTTTCGCGCATTATCTTCGTTATAGACGGTGTCAGTGATGTAGGTGATCTTCTGGCCCGGCGTCATTTTCACGATTGTCTCCTTCAATTCGCCCAAGGGAATGAATTTTTCTCCCGCTTCCTGTCTGCCTTCTTTCCACCACACGCGTACAGGCGTATCATCGGGGTCGCCCCGAAGAATACGGTCTTTCAAGTCCATCAGCCACGCCCCGACAGGCAGCCCCATTTCCAGCAGGGTGTTCTTCTTTATGTTGACGCGGTTCTTCTCTTCAAATCTGTATGCGAGACACGGAATTTTATGATCGAGGAATACGCCTTTGACGGCAAAGGAGTTGTTCTCAACGAGGGTGCCGGCAAATTTTTCACTCGCATCCTGGATCTCCGGTTCAAAGGCCTTCCGGCAGTGGTACGTTCTTAGCAATTTATGTCCCGGATGAACTTCCGTAACATGGAGGGCAAAATCATTGGTGTAGTTCTCGACAAGATTCCAGGTATAGGCGTTGATCTTGTTTTCTATCTGCCGGTGGAAACCGGGAGGGCCGAACATGGAGATATGGCAGTCGCGGCCCAAACATACCCGGAGCAGAAAATCGAATCCTATGAAGTGATCCATATGCGTGTGAGAAACGAAGATATGATTGATCTTAAGAAGTTTTCTCGGACTCAGATTATGAAGATCACCGAGGTCGAAAAGAATGGCGGAGCGTCTATACTTGAATTCTACGTATACCCCCGGGTCGCCGAAGGGATCATTGATCAGATGGGCGCTGAACATACAATTTCCGTCTCAGAGAAAGTATCATGACAATGCTTCTTCATATCGACAGCCGCTTGGGCTATGACGCAGTATCAAGTCCAACATGTTTAGAATATCATGATTTTCAATAAATTCAACTTGACTTTCGTAGTTGAGTACGAAAATACTTGTTTACAGTTGCAGCGGATTCCAGGGAGATATAGTTCATGCCAGCCAATCTGCCCCCGCATTATTTCGAAGCGGAACGAAGATTCCGGGAAGCAAAGACGCCGGAAGACAAAATCGAAGCATTGGAAGAGATGCTTGCCATCATGCCCAAGCACAAGGGCACAGACAAGCTCAAGGCAATGCTGCGCGAGCGCATCTCAAAATTCAAAGACCAGGCTCAGAAGAAGAAAGGTGCTGCCAGGCAGAAGACGGCTTATGACATTGAAAAGGAAGGGCCGGCCCAGACCGTTATTATCGGACCGCCGAACACGGGCAAGTCATCACTTGTCAAATTGATAACAAATGCCTCCCCGGAAGTAGCTGACTTTCCCCACACTACCCAAAAGCCGATGCCGGGAATGGCGCAGTATGAGAACATCCAGTTCCAGCTTATCGATACCCCGCCCCTCACAAAAGACTATACAGAACCCGGCCTGATCGATCTGATCCGCCGGGCCGACATCGTGGTCATTCTGCTCGACCTCACAGCGGACCCGGTGGAACAGATGGAGGAAACCCTCCGGATCCTCCACTCATTTCGCATTTACTCTCACGCATGCACGATTCCGGAGGATCTAATAAAACCTCCCAGGATAAAGAAGATGCTCGTCGCCGCAAACAAGATGGACAGGCCCGAAGATAAAGAAACCCTGGACATCTTCCTGGAACTCTCGGACATCAAATTACCGTGCATCGGTATTTCGACCCGCACGTGCAAGAACATCCTGGTATTCTTCGCCCAGCTCTATGAACTCTCTGGAATTATCCGCGTATACACCAAACCTCCCGGCAAGGAGGCGGATAAGAAATCCCCGTTTGTAGTCCCCATAGGGAGCACACTGGCGGAATTGGCAGGCAAAGTTCACAATGATTTTGTTTATAAATTGAAATACGCGAGGGCCTGGGGTAAATCAGTCCGTGATGGCCAGATGGTGCAGCGTGATTACGTCCTTCAGGACGGTGATGTAGTTGAATTATGCATATGATGTAGCCTATGAGCCTTTTTAATGTCTCCTCGGAAAAAGAAAAGGGCTTAAGCGAGCGCATGGAGCGCCTCGGTGTTAGCGAAGCGGACTTGCGGGAGACGTTTGTCCGGTCGTCAGGCCCCGGCGGGCAGAAGGTCAACAAGGTGTCTTCCTGCGTCCAACTCGTGCATATACCATCGGGGCTATCCGTTAAATGCCAGCAGTCTCGATCTCAGACTTTGAACCGATTTACCGCAAGGCGCCTGCTCCTGGACAGGATCGAGAGGATTAAGCACGGGGCGGTGCAGGCGGAAAGACAGCAGGCTGAAAAGATAAGGCGGCAGAAGCGCCGCCGCTCGAGGCGCGCTAAGGAAAAAACGCTGAAGCTCAAACATATGCAGGCGGAAAAGAAGTCACTCAGGTCGAAGACTTCCTTGCCACTGGAATAAAGCATAGAAAACTGGTACAGGGAAACCACGATGTTAACAGCTTTGGAAAAGAAGATCTCAAGATTCATCCAGCAGGATATCACCCTCGAAAAGAGGCCCTTCAAATACATTGCAGAAAAGGTGGGAGCTTCCGAAGAAAAAGTTCTCGCAACCATCCATGGCCTCATGGCAAAAGGCGTGGTCCGGAAGTTCGGAGCCATTCTGAGACATCAGAAAGCGGGATTCCCGCACAACGCCATGGTCATCTGGGCAGTTTCGCAGGATAGAATTGAAATCGCCGGTAATACCCTGGCCTCCTTCAAAGAAGTAACACACTGTTATGAAAGAACCCCGCCATTTGCGGGGAAGTATAACGTCTTCACGATGGTTCATTCCTCGGGAGATGACCAGGAAAGTGTAATTCATAAACTCTCGCAAAAGACGGGCATCACGGACTTTAAAGTCCTCACCAGTATAGAGGAATATAAAAAAAGCAGCATGGAGTATTTCACAGATGCCCAGTAAATCATCCAAATCTCTCTTTGAAGAGGCGAGCAGATACATACCCGGAGGTGTGAACAGCCCCGTCAGGGCATTCAGGTCTGTTGATTCGACGCCGATTTTTATCGAAAGGGCCGCCGGTTCCAGGATCTGCGATGTCGAGGGAAGGGAATATGTGGATTACGTTTCTTCCTGGGGCCCCATGATCCTCGGGCACAGCCATCCTACTGTAGTTCGCGCCATCCAAAAGGCGGCGGCAAAAGGAACCAGCTATGGCGCGCCCACAGAACTGGAAACGGAAATGGCAAGACTGATCACAGATGCCTTTCCGTCTATTGACATGGTGAGAATGGTAAGTTCCGGCACGGAAGCCGCCATGACCACCATCAGGCTCGCCCGAGGGTACACGGGCCGGGAAAAAATAATCAAATTTGAAGGATGTTATCACGGTCACGCCGATTCACTTCTGGTAAAGGCCGGCTCTGGAGTGGCGACTCTGGGCATCCCGGGAAGTCCCGGCGTTCCGAGAAGGCTTGCCGAACTTACCATCACGCTGCCCTACAATGATATTGAGGCCGTCGTCTCCGCTGTCGAACAACATAAAGACGGCCTGGCCTGCATCATCGTTGAACCCGTGGCGGGAAACATGGGCGTTGTTCCGCCTCGCAAAGGATTTTTGGAAACCTTAAGAAAAATTACCCGCAGGCATGGAATACTCCTTATTTTTGATGAGGTCATTACAGGCTTCAGGTTGACCTATGGCGGTTTTCAGAACATCTCCGGGATAGAACCTGACCTGACGTGTCTGGGAAAGATCATCGGAGGCGGCTTACCTGTCGGGGCATTCGGAGGCAAGAAGGCAATCATGGAAAAGCTGGCCCCATCGGGTCCGGTCTACCAGGCCGGCACCCTTTCCGGCAATCCGGTTGCTATGTCGGCGGGACTGGCCACACTTAATATCTTGAAAAAGAACGCCAAGGCATACTTAAGACTAGACCGCCGGACCGCCCTCCTGTGCGACGAATTGCAGAGGCTCTTCGATCATAGGAAAATTCCTGTCCGCATCAACCGGTGCGGCTCAATGTTTACATTGTTTTTTACCAAAGATGACGTCTTCGATTTTACCTCTGCGGCAAAGAGCGACACATCGCTCTATGCCCGTTACTTCAGGAAGATGTTGGCAAACAAGATCTACCTTGCGCCTTCGCAGTTTGAGGCTGCGTTCCTCTCTTTTGCCCACGGGGATGAAGACATAGACAAGACGCTCCGTGCCTGTGAAAAAACGCTTAGAAGTCTAGCAAAGAGATCATGACGGGAAGGCCTCATCAAAGAGGAGCAAGAGAATTTGAAAATTCAAAGGCTATGAAAATGAAAAAAATCCTTGTCACCGGCGCGGCCGGTTTTATCGGATTCCATCTGTCGAGACGATTTCTCCATGCCGGCTATTCCGTGATCGGTGTGGATAATTTGAACGACTACTATGACGTCAATCTGAAGAAGGCCCGTCTCATGCTCCTTGAGGACAACAATGCCTTTCAATTTATCAAAATTGATATTGCGGATAGGGAGAACATGGCCTCTCTTTTCAAGAGAGAGGCGCCCGCAATCTGCGTGCACATGGCGGCGCAGGCCGGAGTCAGATACTCCCTCGTAAATCCTCATGCATATCAGGAGAGCAATCTTGCCGGTTTTTTGAACATACTGGAGGGGTGCAGGCATCAGGCATGCGAACATTTAGTTTTCGCCTCGTCAAGCTCGGTTTACGGGGCCAATACGGAGATGCCGTTTTCCGTGCATCAGAACGTGGATCATCCCGTGAGCCTTTATGCGGCTACAAAGAAGGCCAATGAACTGATGGCGCATGCATATGCAAGTCTCTTCAGGCTGCCCTGCACGGGGCTCCGGTTCTTTACCGTTTACGGCCCCTGGGGAAGACCGGATATGGCCCTGTTTCTGTTTACAAAGGCCATCCTGGAAGATAAGCCCATCGATGTTTATAACGCCGGTAAAATGCAGAGAGACTTTACCTATATCGATGACATCACAGAAGGCGTCTTCAGAGTGACAAAAAAGATTCCGGAGGCCGACGCCAAATGGCGGGGTGACAAACCGGACCCTGCTACGAGCTTTGCGCCATACAAGATCTATAACATCGGCAATAACAGGCCTGTGCAGCTCCTTGAGTTCATAAAGATGATTGAGAAAGCATTGGGCAAGAAGGCAAGAATGAATCCGCTTCCCATGCAGCCGGGGGATGTGCCCAGTACATATGCAGACATTGACGATCTCATGAAAGATGTCTCCTTCAAACCGGCGACATCTGTAGAAGACGGTATCAGGCGCTTTATAGAATGGTACAGGGAGTATTATAAGGTCTAAGAACTAAAGATAATAATCAAAGTTACCGATATAGCCTGCAGATATATTGAGACCAGGTGCAACTCTCATGAAACATATCTTGATCTCCATACTTATTGACTATCACCACTTGGACCCTATTGGGAGGAAAGCATGATTCCGAAACTGATCGTGGCGGTGGATGGGTTGAGTTTCCATGATGCCGAGGAAAAGGGGGTATTCAGCAGCCTTTCAGAAGCAATGGCAAAAGGCATAATATGGGGGATTAAGGTCAGTGACATGCTCTACAGCGACGACGTCGCGAAGATCGTGTCACAGCTGAGAAATGAGTATAAACTGAATGTCATGGCCGATGTCAAGCTGCATGACATCCCCTCCACCATGGAAAACTGCATCAGTAAATTGGTTGACGCAGGCGCGGATATCATCACCATCCACTGTTCGTCTAACTTCAGGCCCAAAAATGCAGGACTCTTGAAATACATTGCCGGTGTGACGATACTTACTTCTTTCACGGATTTGGAGGTGAAGTGGATTTACGAGAGGACGGCAGACGATATTGTAAAGGCATTCTCGAATATAGCCCTGATGAACAATTACGAATATATCTTCTGCTCCGTCAAAGATATCAACTATATCTCGGATAACCCGTTGAAGAAAATTTGCTCGGGTATAAGGCCCCCCTGGTATCGGGACAGGCATGACCAGGTTAAAATCTCTTCCTTGAAGGAAGCAGTCAGAATGGAAACGGATTTCATCGCCATCGGGAGACCAATCACGCAATCGGACAATATCATAGAGGCCATAGAAAAGATATACGCAGAAATCAGCCAGTAGTATAAGCCGCTGCGGATGCTGATTTGGCGGAATGACAGGCTACCTGAGCTCGACGCCGTAATAGTAATGTCTCAGGATATCGCCGTATGAAAATCCTTCGCGGGCCATGATGTAAGCGCCCCACTGACTCATGCCGACGCCGTGGCCGCTTCCCTTCCCCTCAAGGTGGATCTCATCTCCTTCATTCGTCATCGTAAAAAGAGTGCTCTTCACCTGGGTGGGATCGGTCTTCAACCTGAAATCATTACCGGAGAGCACGCTCTCCCTGCCGCCATGGAATATCTTGATCTTCGTCACCCTGCCGGAGGGACTGATATCAACAGGCATGACTTTCTCAATCTGACCGACATCAAGGCCCTTCTTGTTGAGGGTTGTCCTGATCTTATCGATGTTCAGGGAAAGCTTCCACGCACAGCCCGGCGCTTTGGCGCTGTAATCATCACGGACCGCCTTCAGATAGGGGACGTCCGCGCTCCACACGCGCCTTGCCTCTTCCGTCATACCGCCGCTATTGGCATGAAAATATGTAAGCGCCAGTTGACCGTCATAGAGAAGCACCATACCCGTTGTCTCATTCACTGCCTGATTGGACGTGGCCGCTTCTGCCCCCGCTCCGCCATAGACCTGGGATGCTGTCGTAGCAATTACGTCGTATTCTTTGTCCTTGCTTTTATCCTTCTGATACAGAGCATAGGTTCTTGCGGCAATCGCCTGGGCCTTGAGAGCCTCAAGAGGCCATCGGGGGGACATCTCTTTCGGGACGACACCATAGAGATAGGACTCCACATCGAGAACATTAATCACATCCATATCACCCCTGACGCTCTTCTCTATCCTGAGCTCGCCTCTGTAGGGTGTACCGTTCAGATTCAACCATCGATCCTCTAACGGCACAATCACCAGCCTGTCACGGGAACTGCTTTTGCCATCGAACCTTATATCGCCTCCTGAGACACTCAGGGCAACACTTTGGATCTTGCCGGAGATATCTTTTCCATAATCGTCCCGCACTTCAAACATTGCTGTTGAATCCACGCGGACGGCCTGAAGACCGGTCACCACGAGAACCCTGACATTCTCCTCTTTCGTTTTCTTAAAGGACGGCTTTTTTTCCTTTACGGCAGGAGGTGGTGTTTGACAAGTTTCTATCATGAACTCTGCCGTATCTCTCCGGTCGCCGCGCGGGTATCTTTTCAGGTATATCTTGAATTCATAGAGCGCCTCTTTGTACCTGTTCTTCTCATACAGAATCATCCCGGAGTTGAAATGGGCGTTTGCCGCATACGCGCTGCTTTCGTATTTCTTTATGACGATGCTATATTTTTCCAGCGCCTTCTCGTTATTGTTTAGAAAGTAGGTGTAAATATCGCCTATTCTCAGTGTTGCTTTCGCTTTCATCTCAGGATCGGGGGAGACGTCTGAAATATCCTGATAGGCACCCACTGCCTCAAGGTACTGCCCGTTTCTCAAAAACGCATCCGCATCTTCCATGGCCTGATTGGTATTATAGGCGAAACTCGGACCAACTCCGCCCAGGACGAAAATGATAAGCAGGACATAATATATCATGTGATTAACTGGCCAATGAGATTTAATCGGTGTCAGACCAGATCATAAGCCGAGTTCTGTCCCGCCTTTCCGTCACCGGAAAGGCGGTGATGATCATTAATCTGGGACAGCAGTTGCCTGCTGCCTCAAGCGACACTACCCGAGAACGTCAAGCGGGCCACTTTTATTGTTCTCCTATTTGGTCTTGCTCCGGATGGGGTTTACCAAGCTTTCCCGGTCACCCGGGAAACTGGTGAGCTCTTACCTCGCCTTTTCACCCTTACCTGCCAATGACAGGCGGTATATTTTCTGTGGCACTTTCCTTAGGGTCGCCCCCAGTCGCCGTTAGCGACCATCCTGCCCTGCGGAGCTCGGACTTTCCTCCAGCCCGGAAGACCGGGCCAGCGATCATCTGATCTGCTCCAACACCTTTATTTTTTTTTACTATAGTCAATTTCACCGCAAAAGAGAAGTTATTATATGAAGATCATCTCCGAGGGGGCCGCTGGCAACTATGAGGATGCAAGCAGCCTATGTAATGCCCATGATGGCGCAGCATTAAAGATATGCGGGGAGTGTTGGAGAGTTATTTGGAATTCGGTAGCGAGCGCATTCCCCGCGGCTTGCCGCGGAGAGCTTCAGTTTAGAAACTGAGATTCCAGATTGGAACGAGGGATCAGATGGCTTCGTCTATGGCTTCATTGGCCAATTTGTCGGCCATGTGATTCAGGCTTCTATCGATATGCGCCACTTTATAACCATCAAAATGCGACAGTAATTTTCTCACTTCGGCCATCAGGGTTTTCAGATTTTCATTTTTCACCTTATATGAGCCTTTTATCTGATTGACCAGGAGCTCTGAATCAAGAAATATGTTGAGTCGTCCGTATCGCTTCTTTAGGGCCTCCTCCAAACCAAAAATCAGGGCTTTGTATTCGGCGATATTATTTGTGCAATGTCCGAGTGAACGTCTCACGGTCGCAACGATTTCTCCTCTTTCATCCACCAGGACAGCACCTGCGCCGCCCTGCCCGGGATTTCCTCTGCATGCTCCATCGGTGTAAAGATTCACAGCCGGTCTATCCATTATTCTCACCCTGACTATGCCAGTAGATGATACGGTTACAGTTCGGACAGGTTAAGAGATCTACAGACGTTTGCAGTTCATTATACATCTGAGGAGGTATGTTCATGTGGCAACCGCCGCAGACTTCCTTCCACACCAATGCCACTGCCACGCCATTTCTTCTGCCTTTAATTCTCTCATACCTTTTGAGAAGTTCGTCACGAATCTGTTTTCTGAGCGCAGCTGTTCTCTTCTCCGCTTCCTGAAGATCGTAGTCAAGCTGAGCTATCTCTTTCTCCAGCTTTTCCTTTTCCCTTTCATACTGCGACCTGTGGGACTCAAAATCTTTCTCTTTTGTCTTCACCTCGGTCCTCATACGGTCAATCTCTTCCAAACCGGAGATGATTTCATCTTCGATCTCGCTGTTCTTGTTCTCTATTGTCTCAATTTCCTTCAACATTGCCTGATATTCCTTGTTTGTCTTTACCTCCAACAGGCGATCTTTTGTCTTTTTGAGGGTATCGATGCCTTTTCTTAACTTGTCTTCCTTCTCACCCTGCAGTTCATTCAATTCCTCGAACTTTTTCTTGCTTTCCTCCACGCTTTTGGCGGAGGCCGCGAATCCTTCATCCATCCGCAAAATTTTATCGGGCAGTTCGCCTTTCTTCCCGATTATTCTACCTACGATCAAATCGAGTTTCTGGAGCTCAATTAAGAATGATAACTGTTCTTTCAAAAGAATCCCCTTTCATCTTCATTTGTCAACCGGGGCGCCGTATCCACTAATGCATTCTTGAAGTCAAAATCTGTCATCGGTGCAAAAAAAAAGTGCACCAACATGTGGTGCACTTGATTCTTCAGGATATTTCTCCCCTGATGCTTTGTTGAAATGCCTGCTGATATCTTTCCCGGACACATATAAATATTACTCTCACTACAGATGCGGCTGTGCATATAATCATATGCCTTACACGCAGCACAAAATTGCAGCACCTGGCTTTTCAATTATCGTGGTGGGCCCACCTGGGTTCGAACCAGGGACCTACCGGTTATGAGCCGGTGGCTCTTCCAATTGAGCTATGGGCCCGTCATTACTTCTTACGAAAGATCCCGCCTCAGTTGTAACCTATACATTTATACTTCTTGCTTTATGCTTGTCAATCTTTATTTCGCTGCCGGTCGGAAGACTTTCCTTCTCGACGGGTTTCTCAATTTTCTGACCGTATTTGCCTCTAACTGTTTGTTCCGCTCCCTGTTAATCTCCAAGTGGCTCTTTTCCCTCTCCGATGAGTAATCGCTCCTTTCGCTGATTCCAAAGCGCATCCTCAACACTTTTTCTTCTCTCGGCGTCAATGTCGATAATATCTTTCTTGTTTGTTCCGCGAGATTCATGCTTATCGTAGCTTCTGAAGGCGACATAATCTTCTTATCAACGATAAAATCACCAAGGTGACTATCTTCTTCCTCCCCTATAGGCGTCTCGAGAGATATGGGCTCTTTGGCGATTTTTAAAACTTTTCTCACCTTTTCCAAGGGATACTCCATCTTATTCGCAATTTCCTCAGGATTTGGCTCTCTGCCCAATTCCTGCACCAGATAACGTGATGTGCGAATCAGCTTATTTATCGTCTCAATCATATGGACGGGAATTCTTATGGTCCTTGCCTGATCGGCAATCGCCCGCGTTATCGCCTGCCTGATCCACCATGTGGCATAAGTGGAAAATTTATATCCTCGTTGATATTCGAATTTATCAACTGCTTTCATCAGACCGATATTCCCCTCCTGGATAAGATCCAGAAATTGCAATCCTCGACTCGTATACTTTTTCGCTATGCTTACAACCAGGCGCAGGTTTGCTTCCACCAGTTTTCTCTTGGCTCTCTCGGCTTTTCTCTCTCCCCTCTCGATGACGGTAACAATCTTTTTCAAAGCAGATATAGAGATCCCTATCTCCTGTGCGATTGCCGCTGTTGTCTTCTTCGCTTCCCCTACGAGAGCTTCGCATTCTTTCAACTTTTGAATTGATACCCTCGTCTCTTTATCGATCACGCGACCGGCCGGCAACTTTTTTACGCGTTTCCATGCCTTCTCCATCTCATTAAGGGACAATCCCGTTGTTTCCTTGCATCTGCGAAGGTTATTTTCCGCCTTTTCTCCTGCGGTCACATAGCCCTTCAGCTTCGAGGCCATTCTTTCTATCTGTCTCTTGCTGAACTTGACTTTTCTGCAGAGACGAATGATGTTCCTGATATTTTTTTCAAGTTCCTCTTCGGCAGCGCTTCTCTCTTTCTTGCGCAGGCTCTTTAGTTTAAGCTTTTTCTTAAGGGTGTCATTCTTCCTGTCTAAGGCAGTTATCCTGTCAATCAGTTTCACTACCCTTTCCTTATGCATATCCTCTTCAACAAACCCGTCTTCATCCTCAAGATTTGCTACTATACTCTTTATGCGGATATCACCGCTCTTGATTTTCTTGCCGATATCCACGACATCCTTCACCAGGGCCGTTACACCAAAGATGGAGTCCATGACTTCCTTCTCTCCCTCTTCGATCTTCTTTGCTATCTCAACTTCTCCTTCTCTCGAGAGTAAGGATACAAGCCCCATTTCGCGAAGGTACATCTTGACAGGATCGCCGGTCTTTCCCACGGTAGCCATGAGATCAAGAATGTCTTCCTCTTTTACCTCAGCCCTTTCATCGGCGACCTTTTTCACAACCAGTTTTTCGCCTTTGTCAGTATCGATGATGTCTATATTTTTCTCACCAAAGAGCATGATGATATCATCTATCTGGTCCGAAGATATGACGTCGGATGGCAGCAAATCGTTAACATCATCATAGGTCAGGAAACCTTTCGACTCGCCCAATGATATTAACTTCTTAAATTCTTCCGATTCCATTTCTTTTCCCATATTGGTTTCTCCCGGTGCTTTTTATTCAAAAAACAAATTTAAACACGTTGTTTTCACAACGACGTCTTTTCTTCTTTCTGCAATGTTTGCAACTCTTCCAAGAGCCTTGCCCACAACTCTTGATTATCGTTCTCCTCGGCCTTCTTTATTTTCGTCTTCAAGACCCGGCATCTTTCCTTGTACCACTTCCGTTTAATCTGTTTCATCGCATCCGCAGTCACGCGGTCAATTAGCTTTTCATCGTAAGGATTATCGTCTATCATCATGCGAAGAAGCTTCTTCTTTATAAACTCGTTATCAATCGCCTGTATGAACTGTGATGCATCAAAACCTTTTGCTCCTTCCTTTGCATAATAATCCGTTAGCTTCAGGGCAAGAGATTTCAGATTCACGCTCATAAAGCAATCAAAGATATTTTTTTTGGCAATTTCAGGAACCACGGAAGGAAATTCGAGCATGATATGGATAATACTCAGCTCCACCGTGTCGATTTCCATCTCAGGTTCTCTTGAAGCATCCGCCTCTTTTCCAGGAGCAGCCTTCAGGACTATATTGACCTCTTTTGTCAGAAGCTCTTGATCCAGACCTATTTTCTCCGATACCCTTTTTATGAATAGATCCCTCTCTCTTGTATTATCGATATGGATAATAAAAGACACGGCTTCCTTCAGGGCGTCTCTCTTTTCTTCATAGGTCGCGACTCCCCCGATAACATTCTCGATATAGTAATCTACCAGGGACCCGGCTTTATCGATGATTTCCATAAATGCTTCTTTTCCGTGCGTCCTCAAATATTGATCAGGATCATAGCCATCCGGAAGTACAACGCCCTTTGCATGCATATTCCCGGAAAGAAATAATTCTATGCTCCTCGTCAGTGCCTTCTTCCCTGCTTCATCAGGATCAAACACTACCGCGACGTGCGAAGTATAGCGCCGTATTAGATCGACGTGATCTCGCGTCAGAGCGGTCCCGAGTGTGGCGATAACATTCCTGACGCCGTAAGCCCACAAGGTGATTAAATCAAAATATCCTTCTACGAGGATGGCATAACCTTCCTTGCGGATGTCTTCTTTCGTGCGGTTGAGGCCATAGAGATTCCTTCCCTTGATGTATACGGGCGATTCCGAAGTATTCAGATACTTCGGTTCCCCGCTCCCTATAATCCTGCCGCCGAAGGCAATGACACTGTCGCCGATGTCCTGTATGGGAAAAATCAATCTCCCCCTGAAGCGGTCGTAAAAAGACCCGCCCCCGTTTGCTTTCGGAATGACCAGTCCTGACTGTTCAACAAGTTTCAAGGATACGCCTGCCTTTTCGAAGTAATCCCTCAGATGCCTCCATCCATCAAGGGCATATCCAAGGCCGAATTCCTTGATTACGTCATCCTGTATACCCCTTTTTCTCAGGTAGTCGCGCGCCTCTTTACCCGCCTGCGAAAATAGGTTCTTGGAGAAATACGCCGCCGCCATCTTGTTGACACGGCCGACATCGTTCCTGACGCTAAATGACTCCTTCTCTTCGCGGGTCAAAACCCTCTCAGGGATGATGACTCCGGTCTTACCCGCCAGATGCCTTACCGCCTCAGGAAAAGACATATCACTCATCTTCATCAGAAATGTCAGGACATTGCCTCCCTCTCCGCATCCGAAACAGTAGAATATCTGCTTGTCCCGATTCACTGTAAAGGAAGGCGTCTTCTCCTTGTGAAAAGGGCAGAGTCCGAGAAAGTTTTTCCCTCCCTTTTTGAGCGTGACATATTCGGAAACCAGATCAACGATATCCGCCCTTCTTTTTACCTCTTCTATTTTATCCGGAGGAATATGTCCTTTCACTGCCCCCTGCCTCTATCCTTTCAGGACAAAAACATAGACGCCGATAAATCGCCAAAAGGGGCGGAGGTATCAGGTCTTCTTACAAGAAGTTCTGAGTGGCAAATCATAGGCCGGGAGCACTTCCAATAGGTCTGCCCGTACGGCGGGAGAAAGGGCGCAATGCAGAATAATTTCTTCCTTGCCCGGGAGTTCATCTATTTTCAATTTTATCGATGACTGATATGAATTCAGCCCCTTATCCCCCTGTACTGAAGAGGAAGGGGTACTTATCGTAGCACTAACTCTCTATGCAGAGACCTTCCCAAATTCATAAAATATATGTCCGACTAAGACGATAATTTTTCCTTGACCTTTTCGCCGACCTGCTTGCCGTCTGCCTTACCTGTTAATCTCTGCATGAGGACTTTCATAACCTTCCCCATGTCTTTGATACCGATGGCGCCGACTTCTTTGATTGCCGTCTCAATTTCGCGGGCTACATCTTCTTCCGACATCTGCTGTGGCATGAATGCCTGTATGACTTTGAGCTCCGCCTCTTCCTTGTTGACCAGATCCTCTCTTCCGCCTTTTCTGAACTGGTCGATCGAGTCCTTTCTCTGCTTCACCATGGATGATAAGAGCTGCAGGAATTCCACCTCGCTTAATTTCCTCTTCAGGTCTATTTCCCTGTTATGCATAGCTGCCTTCACCATCCGTATGGCAGACAACCTTACCTGATCCTTTGCCTTCGCAGCCGCGATCATCTCACTGTTAACTTTCTCATCAATATTCATCATGCCACCTGTATAACCTTAAACGTCAATAATTTATGTCACATTGGCTGTTTGTCAAGATGTCTTCAATCAGGCCAGCCCGTCCTTCAGCTTTCCCCCCCCCAAGACGTGCATGTGCAGGTGAAAAATGACCTGCCCCGCATCTTCATTGCAGTTTATGACGACGCGAAATCCTCTTTCATCTATGCCTTTGATACGCGCCACCTCTTGCGCGGCAATGAACATGGATCCGATGGAGTTCATGTCTGCTTTCCTCACATCCATTAAGGTCGGGATATGGTTCCTGGGAATTATGACAACGTGAACAGGGGCCATAGGATGGATGTCGTCAAAGGCAACTGTATCCTCGTCTTCGTAAACCTTTTTGCTCGGTATCGTGCCATTTGCTATCTTGCAAAAAATGCAATCTTCCATGACGTCATCCTTTCTCTTTGAATTGAACCTACCCGCCTGAACGGCGGGACTTTGAGAATGAAGATTCTGCAAATAGTCAAAAAGCGTCAGTTACGCAGATATCAATACTTTGACAGGCTTATAGCTTCCTCAAGCGAAACGGCACCTGAATACAATGCTCGACCGATAATAACACCCATAACGCCGAACTTTTCTATTTCACGGAGTCTGCGGATATCTTCAACGCTTGAAACGCCGCCAGAGGCGATTACGGGTACATCAACTGACTGGGCGAGATCTCTGGTAGCCTCTATATTGACGCCCGTTCCCATGCCGTCCCTTTTGATATCCGTATAGACAATTGCAGCCAGCCCATAGCCCTCATAACCTTTTGCTACATCAACCGCAGATTCTGAAGTCCGCTCCGTCCACCCCTGGATTGCCGCCTTCCCGTCATTCGCATCGATGCCAAGGATAATTCCGCCTTTATAAGTGTCAGATGCCTCTCTGACGAAATCCTTGTCTCGGAGAGCCATCGTACCCAGGATCACCCAGTTTACGCCCATACTTATATAGGCCTCGATGGTCTTCATGTCTCTTATGCCACCGCCGACCTCAATTGGCAAGCCGCATTCTTCGACGATGTCCCGGATCACATCCGCATTCTTTGGTGAACCGGTAACTGAACCGTCAAGATCTACCACATGGATGCGCTCGGCGCCGTTCTCCCGCCATTTTTTGGCTATTCCGACAGGGTCGTCGGAATATACGGTCACACGCCTGAAATCTCCCTGCTCAAGCCGCACACACCGGCCATCTTTCAAATCGATCGCCGGTATTATGATCACTTGTCTACTCCCAACCCGAATCTCTTAAACTTCCCGCCGTGAAAACTACAGCTGTACGGTTCCACACGAGATTCTCTATGAGTTTCCGTCATTCGTGCCGAACTCCGGGAAAGTCCTTCAAAACCGCATCCATGCCCTCGGCAGCCAACTCTTTGGCGGTAACCCATTTCCCACCCTCTTTTATAAAAGAAGCTATTTGAAGAAGATTCTCCATAAGTGAGGCCTGTGTCTTATCGAAGATGCCTCTCCAGACGATGGCGCCATCAGAAACCCTGATCAGATGGATTTCAAAGGCCACGGATGCCGGCGTTTCAGCGGATAACGCGTATCCCTTCCTTTCCTTAAAACGGTACACGTAACCTAATATAATTCCATCCGCTTCCAATTCAGTGCCGACTTTCTTTAGGACATCCAGGATATCTGCTTTGAAAAGTGCTCCCGCGACCCCCTCATAAACACCTCCCACTCTGTCCGGCGGGATAATAGCAAACGCCTTCTCCTCTTTGAGACGATCAAGAAATATACCTTCGACAACCGTCTCTGAGCCCTTGGTATAGCTTTCCGTCCGGAACACCAGTCCACACACAGGACACCGCACCGTCTTAATGTCTGCATCTTCTTGACGGATTGCCTGGAACGGAACGATGGCGATACGCGTGAAGATAACCTTCCCGTCATCTTTAAGGGTTGTAGATACGCCGCTCGCTCGCTGGCAGCCGCAAAAGATGCAAAGAATGAAAAATAAAAGGAGAAACCGGGCAAACCGAACTAAAATATTAAACGAATCTCTGTGGATGTTACCACCTCCTCTGCGGAGACTGTTGATCACAGACTTCCTTTAGTGGATAAGGTGCCTTCTATGCGGCCGTGAATGGTCACTGCTTTTCTCAAGGCAAGGGCAAAGGCTTTGAAAATCGCCTCGGCTATATGGTGGTTATTCCTACCATAAAGAAGGTTAATATGCAAGGTTATTCCGCTATGATCCGAAAAGGACTTAAAAAATTCCCTTAATAGCGAGTAGTCGAACTTGTCACTTTTCTTGCCCTTGAATTCCACATTATAAATCAAATAGGGCCTTCCGGAAATATCCATGACCACACTGCACAAACTCTCATCCATGGGAATCATGGCTGATCCGTAACGTTGTATGCCTTTCTTGTCACCCAGAGCTTTCTTCACGGCATCACCAAGGCAAACACCTATGTCCTCAACTAAATGATGATCATCAACTTGCGTATCGCCTCGGCCCTTTATGGCGAGACGGACGAGGCCGTGCCGGGCGAAGAGGTTGAGCATGTGATCCATAAACGCCACAGTCGTCGATATCTTTCCTTCTCCTGCACCGTCGAGATTGATCTCTATTGTTACTTCCGTCTCCGTTGTTTTCCTATAAATTTTAGCCTTGCGTGCCATAACAATTGTGCCTTTCAAACAACCTTATTCAAGGGATATTCAATGATGCCTTCGGCCCCGGCTTCTTTAAGCAGGGGAATCAATTCCCGAACTACATTCCCGTCTACTATTGTTTCCACAGCATACCAGTCATTCGAATACAGCCCGGATATGGTGGGCGCCTTCAGCGCAGGGAGCAGGAGGACAACCCTCCCAAGATTCTCCTTGGATACATTCAGCTTCAAGCCCACCTTCCCCATGGCCAGCAA
>PLMX01000112.1 GCA_003142635.1 Syntrophaceae bacterium
TTTCTGCTTGTACCCATTTCCCTGTATTCCTTTCTCACGTAATGCAGCGTTTGCGGTCATGATGCTTCACAGTCTATTAAGGGATGTAAAATTTAGACTGCCCTCTTCAATGCAGTAATCTCTAAGAACTGAAATGGAATCAGCTAATTTCGTATCAGCTCCTATAGGAACAAGTCAAAACCCTTTCTTTATAATTTTTTGTACGTATATCTATAGGTAAAAACATACATTGCTATTTCTCTCACTTGCAGAGTCCAATCGGAGTGTTTGATGTCTCCGTCCGAGGCAAAGCCGTGATGCTGACGGAAAAGTCCCATATCTGATATTTATGTAAGATGGATGACGACTACAAACTTAGGAGAAACAATTCCTCGTTACGTGAGGATTTTACTCCGGTTCACACGGCTGATGAATGCCGTCAGGCATTATCACAATTTGCATTTTGGCGATCCACATGATAGAAATCCGAGTCATAAGTGACATGTGTCTGCTGCGAGGTAGGTTTTTGAAATGATAAGATAGTAAACTATTTTATACCTTGATGAACCCTTCGTCTCCATCCAAATACGGCTACTATGCCCTGTCATTGCTCCTGGCGGTCAACCTATTAAATTACGCCGACAGGCAGATCATATATGCCGTATTTCCACTTATCAAAGATGCCTTCGCACTGACTGATACGTCGCTCGGCTTTCTGGGCAGCGCCTTCATGGTTTGTTACATGTTATCGGCTCCGGCGCTCGGCTGGCTGGGCGACCGTGCGAGCCGAGTGAAGCTTGCGTCTGCCGGCTTGGCCGTCTGGAGCGTGGCTACCTCCATTTCCGGTTTTGCCGCCCGCTACCATTCTCTTCTCTTGGCCAGAGTATCCGTGGGGATCGGAGAAGCGAGCTTTGGGACCGTGTCTCCGGGACTCCTCTCCGACTATTTTCCGAAAGAGATGCGGGGGCGCATACTTTCATATTTTTATCTCGCTATCCCGGTGGGGAGCGCCTTTGGCTATCTCTTGGGCGGAATTTTGGGGGAGAAGTTTGGCTGGCAGGCGGCATTCCTGATTGTGGGGCTGCCCGGGGCGCTTTTGGCTGTACCCGTGTGGCTTCTTCATGAACCCAAGCGTGGCGCGACTGAGAAAATCGCCGCAGCAGCAATCCCGAGACGGACGGACTACGCGTCTCTTTTTTCCAATCGTCCTTATATCATCAATACCATGGCCATGACTGCCATGACCTTTGCGATGGGAGGTCTGGCGCAGTGGGTTCCCACTTTTCTTTACCGGATTCATGAGCTCGATTTGAGAGTGGCAAACACATATTTTGGCGGCATAACGGTAGTTGCAGGCGTCTCAGGCACGCTTGTCGGCGGTTGGCTAGGGGACTTTCTGCAGGGAAAGATTCGCAGGGGCTACCTTCTCGTATCCGGCTGGGGCTTTGTGATCGGAGCGCCCCTGGCGGTCTATGCCCTGGTTACTCCTTCTGCAATTACGTGTCTTGCGGCGATGTTTTTCGCGGAATTCTTCTTGTTTCTAAATACAGGTCCCCTCAATACCGTAATTGTCAATGTGACAGCTCCCGCTCTTCGTGCGCGGGCTTTTGCAGTCAACATCTTTATCATACATGCACTGGGGGATGCGATCTCGCCCGCCATGCTTGGGTGGTTGTCAGACATCTGGGGACTCAGAAATGCCCTGCTCATAACCCCCGCAGCGTTCGTTGCAGCATCTTTTTTCTGTTTTCTTTCCGGCCGCTTTATAGAAGAAGGCGATGGTGGGGTGCAGGGCAGGTGATTACTGCAGGTGCTTTTGCATTACACTGTAAAGGACGTTCTCCACGGTGTCCCTTATCAGATGCAATCCTGCCTCAGTTGCGGCCTCAAATCTGAGGACTAAAACAGGCTGGGTATTTGATGAACGTACAAGGCCCCATCCATCTCCAAAAGGGATACGCACGCCGTCAACATCGATGATCTTGTGCGTTTTCCGGAAGTGCTCTTTGACGTCATCAACCACCTTAAATTTGATGCGGTCAGGGCAGTCTACGCGGATCTCGGGGGTAGTGAAAGTCAGGGGCACGTCGGCAAGCATTTCGCTGATCTTTTCTCCGGATTGCGATATGATCTCCAACAGCCTGAGAGAGGCATATATGGCGTCGTCATATCCGAAATATCTATCGGCAAAGAAGAGATGGCCGCTCATTTCACCGGCGAGGGGGGCTTTTTCTTCCTTCATCTTGCTCTTGATCAAGGAGTGACCCGCCTTCCACATTATCGGTCTGCCGCCATGCTTTTCAATGTCGTCATAAAGTTTTTGCGAGCACTTAACCTCGCCTATGATGGATGCGCCGGGTGATTTCTTGAGGATAAATCTGGAAAAAAGGAGGAGAAGCTCATCTCCCCAGAGCACTGTGCCTTTGTCTGTGACCACGCCTATCCTATCGGCATCGCCGTCGTAGGCTATGCCGATGTCTGCCCCTTTTTCTTTTACCAGTAAGATAAGCTCCGTCAGATTTTCAGGAACCGTTGGGTCGGGAAAGTGGTTGGGGAAACGACCGTCCGGATCACAATAGATAGCCGTTACATTACAGCCGAAGCGTTTAAAAAGGGGGAGGGCAAATAGTCCGCCGACGCCGTTTCCGCCGTCTACGACAATATTCAAGCCTTCCTTTATTGTAACATTGGCAAACAGGTAATCTTCATAGCATCCCGAAATATCTGCAAAACGGCAGGTTCCATGCCCTGATATGTATTTTCCGCTTTCCATTATCTTTCTTAGTTCCTGGATATCACGGCCGTAGATGGTGTCCGGTCCCACGCATATCTTGAAACCGTTAAACTCGGGGGGATTATGGCTTCCGGTAATCATCACGCCTCCATCGGCATTAAAATGCCGTATGGCAAAATAAAGCACCGGGGTTGCGCACAGCCCGACATCGATGATATCGATTCCCGTGGAATTGATCCCTTTCCTTATCGCTTCATGGTAAGCGGGAGAGCTGAGACGGCAGTCCATGCCGAGAGTCATCGTCTTCACGCCGCGGGGAAGTGAGTATGTTCCGATAGACCTTCCCAGACCGTAGACGAAGTCAAAATTCAAGTCCTTGTCAACAACGCCCCGGACGTCATACTCTCTGAAAACCTCAGGGTTGATCATAGCGCTGTTCCCTATGACCCTTGGAACTCCTGCAGATGCACATGCTTCTTGATCATTTGTTCGAGGAGAAGTATCTTGTCTGCGTCATCCTTCTGAAGGAGCGGTTCCATGGAATCCACCTGCTTGGCGATCTGATATGTATCGGGTGATACAAGCAGGAGAGGAATCCTCCGTTCCGCCGCCTTCGAGATGAGCTCGGCAGTGGGCTCGATGTTGCAGGTGAGTATGACAGCGGCCGTATCGCCTTCCAGTGCGGCGGCAATCATGTCATGGCGGTCGCCGCTCGTTATGACGACTTTCTTCTCTTCATGAAATACGGGAAGATTTACAACAGCGCTGGCCGACATGGAGCCTATGATGATGTTCTTCACCGGGCGATTCAGAAATGATTCGCCTGTAATAATCTTTGCGAACAGACGATCGGCCAGAAAATTCACCGTCAACCGGGGCAATTCCTCATTATACGGAATTAAGCCGAGGACGTTGACATTTAATGATTTTATCTTGGGAAGATGGATGTTTACGAAATCCTCGAGGTGGGACACCTTGTTGATGATGACTCCTTTGAGGTTGACTGAGCCAAGATTGACATGGTTTTTCAAGAAGACGATATCGTCGATAATAGTATCGTCCTTTCCACTGATCACGACTATAAGTCCGGCATTCAATGCCTTCGCGATAAATAAGGCATCGAGATAAACGGAGACCCCGTATGAGAGGTCTTTCCCGCCTTCGACAAACAGGATTTCATTATCTTTGCCGCCGCTTTCCTGCAGATTACGGATTTTTTGAGTGATCGTATCCTTATCGAATATGTATAACAGCCTGGAATGATCAAACCCGATACTCATTTCGGCGGGGTCTTCTCCGAGAGAAAAGATGCCGTTCATGAGCGCTGCATCGTAATCCCACAGTCTCTTCTTACGATACAAGAGACGGTCTCCGAAGGGTTTAATATAGCCGATCTTCTTGTTCAGCGCTTTTGCCAAACCGATTATAATACTCGTCTTGCCCGCATTGGGATGCATGGATGTTACCACCAGACTGTACATTTGTCACACCTCTTAAAAATCTAATTACGGAAGATTTGAACTAATGCCGTTGCGGCGGGTCCTGTGATTTTGCGCTTCCCGTCAAGCCGCGCATTTGCCGCCACAAGGACATCAGGCACCCTTATCATATATCTCGTACTGTCTCAGGAATCCTGAAGGCCATCTTCAAGTGATACACGCCGGCTTCAACCTGTCTTGTGATGTCAAATCCGCCCTGCGCAAAGACCTGCAGCATGGCAGTATTTTCAACAAGCACTTCCGCCGTAAAGCCGAGCAGACCTTCCCTCTTGGCAAGATACGTCAGATAGGATAATAGCTCGGTGCCGATGCCCCTTTTCTGATGGTCATCCCTTACGGCGACGGCGACTTCGGCTGCGTGCGTCGCTTCGTCAATCCCGTACTGGCCCAATCCCACGATCATTTCATTTTCCTGCGATCCGATAATCGCGAGAATGGAAATCTCTTTTGTGTAGTCAATGATGACGAAATCCTGCAGCCGCTCATGCGGTATATCCATACGCCATGACATAAATCTGCGGTGCAGACTTCTGTCGGAGAGGGAATAAAAAAAGTCTTTGAGAAGAGGCTCGTCGGTAATTTTCATGGGTCTCAAAAAGAGCTGTAGACCCGTCTTTGTGGTTCTGTATGTTTCCAGGGCTTCCGGGTATCTGCCTCTCTCGCCGGGTATGTATGCCTGATCCGGGTAGATCAATCCTCGCTTTTTCGCCTCTTCAATGAGCCAGGGCCGGAATTTTGGGTGGGCAATTGAAATCAGCGCCATGGCTCGCTCTCGGATATTTTTCCCATGGAGGTAGGCGATGCCGTGCTCAGTTACAACGTAGCGGACATCAGCCCGACTGAGGGTGACGCCCGCCTGAGGACTGAGGGTCGGCACTATTCTGGATATGGATTCATGGACCGCCGTTGATTTCATCGCCAGGATCGTTTTTCCGTTCTTGGCAAGCAGGGCTCCTCTCATGAAATCATGAAAACCGCCTATCCCACTGTAAAACATGCTGCCTATGGATTCTGATGTAGCCTGTCCCGTGAGATCGATTTCGAGGGCGCTGTTGATGGCGACCATGTTGTCGTTCCTGGCTATAACCATGGGATTGTTCGTGTAGTCAACAGTTCTGAAGACAATGGACGGGTTGTCATTAATATAATCGTAGGTTTCCTTCTTAGCCATGCAGAATGTGGCTACTGTTTTTCCCCTGTTCAAAGTTTTTCTTGAGTTGTCGATCACGCCTGCCTGGCTTAAGCTTACGATACCTTCCGTCAGGAGCTCCGTATGGATGCCTAAATTCTTCTTACTGTAGAGATGTGCCATGATCGCGTTGGGAATGCTTCCATATCCCACCTGCAGCGTGTCGCCATCCTGAATAAGGCGTGAAACATAGAAGCCTATCCGCTGCAGAGACTGGGTCTTCTCTTCGGAAAATGATCTCTGAAGCTCGAGGATCGGCGCGTCATGCGGTATGACAAAATTCACATCTTTGATATTGATAAAACCGTCCCCATGGACGCGCGGCATGTAGGAATTGACTTGGACAATCACGAGCGAGGCTCTTTCTGCGGCCGACTTTACCACATCCACGCTTACTCCGAGGCTGAGAAATCCATGCTCGTCGGGGAGGGACGTCTGAATTAGGGCGATGTCTATCTGCACCATGCCGGCCGACATCAAAGCCGGGATATCGGAAAGAGATATGGGAGTATAATCTGCCGCCCCCTTGTTGACGGGATCTCTTGTGTTGTTGCCTATAAAAAAGGAATTGTGGCGAAAATTGCTCTTGAACTTTTCGTCCGTGTAGGGAGCTATGCCAAGGGAATAGATTTGTATGATCTCTGCATCGAAGAATGCCTTGGGGTGCGATTCCACATACTTTGTCATTGCGGCTATGAGATACTGCGGTTCGCCGCACCCTGATGTGACAAATATGTGATGGCCGCGCCGGATGCGGCTGAATATCTCATCCTCGCTGGCAAACTTCTCCGGATATGCCTTTTTCCATGCTTCAAGATATTTTTGACTATTTGCAAGAGTCATAAAGGCCGAACCTTGTCATTCAAAACTAAAGACTGATTCCCATGAGAAATTCTCTCTTCGATTGTTTGAAATTAATCGATAAGTCATGATTATGTCAAGAAAAGAATGCCGGAAAGTATAAATACATGAATTTTTGGCGCGACTTGCAACGGCGGGCGAGACTAAACAGGTCTTCCGACAGGCAAAAAATGCTTAAGGCAATAAGCCGATGATATCTGCGGCTTTGCTGAGAATGAAATCCGCCCCCGCGTCTGCAAGCTCGTCTGATGTTGAATACCCGGTGAGCACTCCTATTGTTAAGGTGCCTGCATCCTTGCCGATTCTAATATCCATAGGATGATCACCGACCATCGATGATGATTGCGGCAGAGCGCCGAGCGAGTGGAGCGCGACCAAAAGATGGTCGGGATGGGGCTTGACATTAGGGGTCATTTCTCTGGTAATAACGGCGCCGCAATAATTAAAGATATCGGGAAACACCATGTTAACGGCCGACCGGCAGTTTCTGGTTACAACCCCGGCCTTGATATTGCGTCTCATGAGCTCGGCAAGCAGGTCTCGCGTTCCGCCTATGAGCTCACCGTTCTTTGCTGCTTCGAGTTCGATTTTCGTGATGAGGGCGACGGCCTCCTCCCCGAAGGCTTCTTCTTTTTGGGGATGTATTTCAGAAATAAGTTCCTGCGCGGCCTTGATGATTTCGAGTACGTAGAGGTTGGCCATGCCCTTAAGAGGCACGTCGTATGCCCCTGCAAGGTCGAGAACAGCCTGCCTCATCAGGGGGAAATCAATATTCAGCTTCGCCAGGGTGCCATCGAAATCAAAAAAGACGGCACGGATTGAACGCGTCGCCTTCAATGACCGAACGTTTCCTTCAGATATTTTTCGAGACGCCGCATGCCCTCTGCGATGTTTTCGAGAGAGTTTGCATAGGAAAAGCGCAAATAACCCTCGCAGTTCTTGCCGAAGTCAATGCCCGGGGTGACGCCTATGCGGGCCTTTTCGAGAATATCGAAAGCCATCCTGTACGAGTCCTGTGAGAGAGACTTTATATTTCCGAGGACATAGAAAGCGCCGGTGGGTTCCACTTTGATGCCGAGCCCCATTTCCTGCAGACGCTTTATTATGAACTTTCTTCGTTCATTGTAGATCTTTCTCATGCGGTCAACTTCTCCGCCTGCCTCCCGCAGGGCGGTCACACCGGCCCATTGGACGAAGGAGTTTGCGGATATGAAAAGGTTCTGCAGCAGTTTCTGCATAGGCCTGATATAGGACTTGGGGGCGATCAAGTAGCCAAGACGCCATCCGGTCATAGCGTACGCCTTGGAAAAGCCGTTGAATACGAAGGCATTGTCCGTAAATTCAAGGATGCTGTGCTCTTTTTCTCCATAGACGAGTCCATGGTAAATTTCATCGGAGATTACCGGAACGCCCAGCGCTGCAATTTCCGCCATTCTCGCGGGGCCGAGGAGGTTCCCAGTCGGGTTGGAGGGGGAGTTTATCATGATTCCTTTGGTGGACCGGTTTATTTTTTCTTTTATTGCCTCGGAGGTATACTGGAAGCCTTCCTCTTCATAAACATTCACTGTTACCGGAGTGCCTTCGAAGAACCTGATGAAGTTCGGATAACAGGCATAATGAGGGTCTGAAATGATGATCTCGTCGCCGGCATTCAATATAGTAGCAAAGAGTACGAGCATGGCGGGCGACGTCCCGGAAGTTACTACAACCTGATCAGGCGAGATTACGACTTTATATTTGTCGAAATAGTGCTCGCAGATCGCCTCTCGCAGCTCCAGCAGCCCGAGACTATGGGTGTAATGCGTTTTCCCGCAACGCATAGCCCGGCAACCTGCCTCTCTGATGCACTCCGGCGTATCAAAGTCGGGCTCACCGACTTCGAGATGAATAATATCTTCTCCCCTTCTCTGCATCTCCTGGGCCTTTTCAAGGATGTCCATGACGATAAAGGGAATGATTTCTGATGCTCTTGTTGTTATCATAGAATCAAGGATGCAGCTTTAGTTATTAAGATACAGAAGAACTGAGCCATGAGTATGGGCGCATTTCCGTTCGGCTATGGTGGTAAGTAGCCACTTGATTATATCTTGTCAATAGAAAAGAGTGCAGTTCACTCAGCACTTTTCTTGATGGCCCGTTAAGTATTCAAGTCCCAGGGTCCTGTTTATTACCCTCCTTGCAGGCATCTCTGGAATTTTGAAATCGAAGACGATCTTTAAAAAACTCATGATGATATAGAAGGTAGCTCCCCAGAGAACCTCTTCCTTGCCCCGTTCGTCCCTGGTGATGAGACAGGGAAATTGCCTCGGTCTTTCTCTGACTGTCTTGAGTCCACTTGCAGTTTCTACATTGTAAAGTGCGTAATTCCGTCCATCGAGAAAGGCCTTAACGGGGATTTCAATAATGCGCTCGACCTCCGAGCTGGGACAAAAACGCCAATCCCTCTTTGCAAAACCGACGAGGGGGAAGATTGTCCTTCTGAATAGGATCAGGGAATAGGAGGGAAGAGGTCCTAAAAAAAAGATATTCCAGGGGCTGAGTCGGGTCTCTTCCCATGCCTCTCTCACGGCATTGGCAAGAAGGAGTCTGATAATCCTGAAAGTCTCCCTGTCCCTGAGTCTGGCGTATCTCAGTGGATCACCCTTAAGAACGGGGATTATTCCTGCTGACATCAAGGGCGACAAAACCGGGTCTACAAAGGCGTGTAACATGCCGCCTGGGCAACTAATGTCGCCCGGTTGCGCGACACTTGCAGAGCGTTTAATGAGCTGGAAAATGAATTCACCTTCAGCGCCGGTTGGTGCCTTGTCGTTGCCCCTGTAATGTAAAAGCAGCAATACGCCGGCAGCCGAATGAACCTCCCGATCATTTCTGGTCCTTCTGATAAAATTCATCGTTTCCGTAAAATCAATGGGACACCTGCCCAACTTCTCCGCGACCAAAGAGAGAAATTGATCCTTATTGGAAAGGCATTCGGCATTTATAACGCTCATGATGTTTCTTCCGACCGGCGTAAGATGCGTTCAATTTCCCCTTCATACCAGCATCTGAAGGGGAAGAAATCGATGAAGCCGCAGTGTCCTCCGTATGGCTGAAGAGAAATTCGGAGATGTTCCGTTTCTTTGAGAGCACGGATGTCGCCGATAGAGACTATGGGGTCATCGTGAGAGGCAATGATTGTAACGGGAACGGCAAGACCGCTGAAGAAATCCTCTCGCAGCGTGTATTGATCGAAGTATTCTTTGTAAGTCTTGAAATCAGGAAAGTACGGCATGACAGCTTCGGTAAGTCCCATGCATGTCCGCACCTTCAGGATGCCGCCAAAATCATATTTGTCGGGGAAAAGCAGCTGCTTTTGCCTCAGCGAACGTTTCCATTTGTTGAGGAAGTAATACCGGTAGATGGAGCGACTCTCATCGATGGACAGCGTGGCTTTGTAGGGATCGAGGGCGGGACTCACGGCGATGACCTGTCGCAGATTTGGAATCTCGGAGAAAGAGTGCCTCACCGCTATACGCAGTGCGAAATTCCCCCCTAAGGAAAAGCCGATGACGTGATATGGTTTATTGTCGGACAAGCGAGAGATGCTGTGAACGGCTTGAAATGTCTCCTCTATGAGAGCTCCATGAAAAAGACCTTCATTTAGGTGGTGGCTGTCGCCGTGGTCTCGCAGATTAAGCCGGAATATGTCATAACCTTTCTCGTAAAAATATTTCCCTGAGGAAAGGACGTAGGTCGAGTCCGAACTTCCCTCCCATCCGTGGATCAATGCGATTAGACTCCTGCTTCTTAGAGAAGACTGCTGCGAATGATAACCGAGCAGCCGCACGCCGTGCCCCACCTCAATAATCATCTCCCTCGCGCATTCGAGCATGGGATGCCCACCCAAGCTTCTGATTTTCAGGCAGCCTAAGATCGTCTGCACATGCGGGTTTCTGATCCAGGGCCTGGGCACAAATTTATCCTCCATGGGAAATTCACCTATTGTACCGCTGTCCGCGTACGAAACTCGCGACTCCAAATTGCGCTTTCCCTGCGGATAAAGAAAAGCCTGGTCTAATACCAGGCCTTCAAATAATTTAAATGGTGGCGGTGCAGGGAATCGAACCCCGGACACTACGGATATGAGCCGTATGCTCTAACCGTCTGAGCTACACCGCCAGAATCTAACTAAAATGCATAAAGTATCTTGCTTAATGAAACAGCGTGAAAGGTAATATCAATAACAAAAATTAATATAAAAAACTGACAATATTGTCAATCCCTGTCATGGATTCTGCTGAGGACTCATCTTATAGGAGACGATCACGCTTTGATTCGACATAGATGCGCCCACAGACAGTACGAGGGCGAGGACAATCTCCTTTTGCCCGTCATTATCTATGTCCTTTAATTGGTAATCCGCCACGTAGCCGCTGATCTTCCGTGTTCTCCAGTTCTCAACAAGACCGAGACCATCCCATTCAAGATCGTATATCTCACTTGATGTGAAAACTTTTACATTTTTAAGTATTCTTCCCACGGAGGACAGGTTTTTCACTATAATAATCTCTTTCTTGCCATCTTTAACGTCCGTCGTCAAAATTCTCGAATTAATGAAGGTAGTTCTATTTTCATCATCTGGAGAAAGATCATCATTTACGATAGCGGTGTTGCTTCCCCCATAGGCATCATCACTTTTGTAGATGCGTTCAGGAACTCTTCCAAGGCTCTTCAGGCTCATGAGGGATTTGTCTGTTTGTTCGTATATGTTAAGATAGTCATAATCATCAAGCGCTATTATCTTTTCACCTCCCCCGGTTCCCAGATTGTCTATCGTCAGGCCATAAACGGATAATCCCACGGGGATCTTCATCTTCTTTCCCTCTTTGTATTGTCCCTCTTCCCATATTATCTCATGGATAGGGTTGCTGAAGGGCTTGTCCATGCCTTTGTTCTGGCCCAGCAGGATAGGCCCGGATGCTGTATCAATAACTCTCAAATACCATGGGAGCTTCGAGGCAATCTTGATAAATTTTCCATCCCTGTATTCAAGGACAAAGGA
>PLMX01000033.1 GCA_003142635.1 Syntrophaceae bacterium
CGGAAAGAGAACAGTGAAAGAAGTGAGACTCAAGGCATATAAGGTTGGCGGGATCTGGGTAGATCCCATGTGCTTTCCTTTTATGAAAGAACATAGATAAGTTACGAAACATTGAGAGGAGGAGAGGATCATGAGGAAGGCGAAGATCGAAAAGAAAGAAATGGCAAGAAAAACCGGGATGCTGAACAGTAAATACTGGGTTGATCCTATGAGCGGTCCCATGCGGGTAGTCAAGGGCCTGTAATCCCAAAATATCTGTAGTGGGCAGAGAAGATCCTACGTAGTCTGAACCTCTACACCTCAACCTTTAAACTGTGAAAGGAGACGAGCACATGAAAAAGACATCAAAGCCTGTGGAAAAGAAACTCTATGGCAAGGGCGAGAAAGACCTGGGGAAAGAGAGCATTGAGTGCTATGAATCAACCATCGTGAACAACGTCGTGTGTTGATGATGCCACCCCGGTAGTCAACAGGGCTTTTTACGAACGATAACCCCCGCTGGGGATCTGCCGGCAGGGGTTCAACCTTCCTTTTACACCTTACATCAGCGAGCTGCTTCTTCCTGAAATGCCGAAGGTGGTCTTTTGGGACAAAACAGAAGATTACACTCGATAATCGTCAAGTTAAAGAAAAGAAAAAGGCGGCCCACATCGGAGGGGCAGCCTTTTTTCCGTTGTGCAAAATTTATCTATCGTTACTCATTAGATGGGGTTAATGGCAAGAATGGGCAGGGCCTAAGCTCGTCGGAACAGTTGGTCTTAAGTGTATAAAAAGAAAAGCCAAAAGCGAGAGTGGTGATGCTCTCAACTTAAGGCTTTTCTACACACCCTTCAAGCATATTCAGAACAAGGGCGGAACTGATGACATATGTAGAGAAGCAAGTCAATGGGAAAATAATTTTGGGAGGTCTTTTTTATAAAAAAGAAATACCCGGTGATGCGAGGGGCTCGGTAGAGAGCCCTCAAGCCAGAGCCGACGATAGTGCCGGCTTGATCTGCGGTATTTGTGGTCAATGTAGTTTATCCATAGACTGGCGGCCAGTCGGGAGCCAGGCTACCCGGCTCCATGCCCATGCAACGGCATGCCTTCCTCCAACGCTTATTCAGGCCTCCTGGATGTCCTGATGCCGCCCGGCATCGACCCGTTCAATGGCGGTTGCCTCACGCCGGTTTCCACGACAATGGATCGATCAACCGATATCCGGTAAGGCAGGGACCTGGGTGGTTTTTTTTAGGTCAATTCAGTATTGCATTTTGCTATCGGGTATGGTAGTGGGGCACGTCCTCGCCCATATGGCGCCATGCACAGTGAGGCAAAAACGCCTCCGAAAGGCGTTCATTTGAGCGACGGAAATGGTTTCGTTGAAAAGCACTGCCTCATCGAGAGGCATAATAAAAAGAGGGAGGTTGTTTTAATGTCTTACAAAGAGGAATATCAAAAGAAACTCGTTAGCCCCGAAAAAGCAGTAAAAGTGGTAAAGAGCGGTGACTGGATCGATTACGGATTCGGCCATACCAAGCCGATTGGACTGGACAAGGCCCTGGCGGCCCGCAAAGATGAACTCAAAGATATCAATATCCGCGTGGTGTTGAGTTTGTCCCAGCAGGCCTGCATCGAGGCCGACCCGGATGGCGATGTATTCACATTACAGGACTGGCATTTCTCCGGTTACTCGCGGAAACTCCATGATCGCGGCCGCTGCTATTATCACCCCATGATCTTCCGCAACCAGCCGCTTTTCTACCGGAAGAGCATCAAGAATGTCGATGTGACCATGATCCGCGTGACCAAGATGGACAAGGATGGCTTTTTCAGCCTCCATATGGGCAACGCTGCCGTGCGTGCGGCTTTGGACGTTTCCAAGAAGATCATCCTCGAAGTGAATCCGCTCCTTCCCTGGGCGATGGGCGGCAGCAGCGAGACCGTGCACATTTCGGAAGTCGATTACGTTGTCGAGTATGATTCCAAGATTGAGGTCATACCCCCCGCAGCCCCGACGGAGATCGATAAGGCGATCGCTTCCCACATCATTCCCCTGATTCCCAACGGCGCCTGCATTCAGCTCGGCATCGGCGGTCTGCCCAATTATATCGGCAGCCAATTGGCTCACTCGGATCTCAAGGATCTGGGTTGCCATACGGAAATGCTTGTGGATGCTTACTACCATATGTATCAGGCCGGCAAGCTGACCAACAAGAAGAAGGGCATCGACAAGAACAAGAGCGCTTATGCCTTTGCCGCCGGCAGCCAGTTCCTCTATGATTGGATGGACATGAACCCCTCGCTGGCCTCCTATCCCGTTTCTTACACCAACGCCCCCCATATCATGGCTCAGAATGACAACATGATGTCGATCAATGCCTGCGTCGAGGTGGATCTGTTCGGTCAGATTTCTTCCGAATCCTCAGGGACGCGCCACATCAGCGGCACCGGCGGGCAGCTCGATTACGCGACCGGCGCCTACATGTCCGAAGGCGGAATGTCCTTCATATGCTGCAACGCCTCCTATACGGACAAGAAAACAGGCACTATCAAATCCCGCATCACCCCCATGCTGCCGCAGGGATCGATTGTGACCGTGCCGCGCACCCAGGCCCACCTGATCGTGACCGAATTCGGTGTCGCAGATCTGGCGGGCAGGTCCACCTGGCAGCGGGCGGAGGCCCTGATCAACATCGCCCATCCGGACTTACGTGATGGGCTGGTTAAAGAAGCAGAAAAGATGAATATTTGGCGGAAGAAAAGCAAGTAATCACTCGCTGTGAAAAAGCCCCGGGGCGCTTTTTGCACGTCCTGGGGTTTTTTTGCCCCCTCCCGGTCTAGGTAATGCCAAGCCCACAGTTTTACACAAACCCGGTCTCCACACCCTCCAGCCCGACAGAGCCGACTCTTTCCAACAAGGTGGAGGGGAGAAATTTGGAAGTGAGATTGGCCGCGCCTGACCGGTCGGTAACGCGCCAGGGTCTATTTTCTTGGCGTATCGAAGCATTCACACAATATTCTTCACTTTTGATAGCTCATTTCGGCTAATGACTTGTAGGTATACTAAACAGACGATCTCTCTCGCTAACTTCCTGCATTCGTGATTTTCGTGATTGATAAATATTGTGAAGATTACGAATGGAAATGATTGGAGCGTGGCTTCTTTAGCTCAGTTTTCCTAAAAACAACCTAAATATTGCCGCTTGAAATCACGCTTTTCAATGATGTCCTGAGATAAGGTTCTCCAGTTGCTCCAGATCCCACTGAAGGTCCATCTCCTCAAACATTGTTTTGGCTTTATGGAGATATTCTGCTGCACTGATGCCGTTGAGTTCTCGATAGGGGCTGTTGGGTTCCGAGAGGCGTTTGCCGATCTCAAAGTAGGTGCGGGAAAGTTCCGGCTTCATGTTGAAGGCTTCCCCCGTCTCTATTGACAGGCGCCACCACTTTAAGGCGTCACGTTTCTTGCCGGTTAGCCAATGGAATGTCCCCATGTATCTTTTGGCCTCCACACGGTCACGATTGAACTTCTTGCATACCTTCAATGATTTCTTACCCCACAAGCGGGATTCCTGAACCCACTTACCATAAGAGGCATCTCCCATCTTCACTGCGTTTTCTAATTGATGCATTGCAAACATGAATCTTCCGATCAGATAATCGCTCAAATACCAGGGAGCAAGAGGGGTCTCACCTCGGATTTTCTCAAGATATTCAAAACAGTCTCTGGCTTGCTCTATCTCCCCGGACAATAGAAGGGCACGGGCCTTGAATGCATGCATCCAAAAGTGCATATTCTTAAAAGACTTCTTATCAACAAACGTGATCGCTTCATGAAAACTACGCAAAAGCTCTTCCAAGCTTCTTTGCTTAATAAATAGTATTGTTTTGAGTAGGATTTCAAAAACCCCCGCCATATCCTGATTATATTCCCTGTAAACAGCATTCAACCTTTCTATCACCTCAATTGTTTCTGCGAATTGACCGGTCTCTACAAAGAAATATCCCTAGAATAGTATCATGAACACACCATAAGCCAATTCACCACCCTTAATCATGCGGTCTGCCAGCAAATCGAAATTAGGATCAGGAGGAACGAAGTCCCCCATGCAGAGGTTGTGAACAAATTGTGAAAAAAGATAATTGGCGTATGCCTTGTCATCACGGTGATCAATCTTGTTTTTCGTAAAATCCAGTATTTTTTTGCTGATCATCTTCGAGATCCCCGTAAATGAAAAGAGAGCGGAACAGTTTGTAAATATACCATATCCGTTTTGAACTCTGGATATGTCCACATCTGTCATTCGTTTCATCAGGAAAATTGTTTCAATAAAAAACCTCCTGGGATCCGGCTGCGAAAGGGCAAGTCCCTTATAATAATAAAGGTGGATGATTTCCTTGTCCCTTTCCGTGGGAATGCGTTTCCATTTGATCGCAGGGAGGTAAAGACCAAGCAGTAGATGAACCAGACTATGCGTCACCTTCATGGCCACACCCAGCCGGGTCTTGGGGAATGTCTCACCATAATACTCAAGAACCCTGGTAAAATAATCGACAGCCTCGAGATTCCTTCCTCTATTGAGGAGTGCATGGGCGATATTCTTTTCCAGCATGGCGATCTTCTCCGGGGAGGCCTTCTCCCCGAACTTGCTCCGGTAGATGGAGAGGGCCTCCTGGAAGTAGCCGAGGGCCTCACTGGAAGCTGCCGACTTCATAGCCTCCTCTCCGGCCTTAATCATGTATTCCTCGGCCTTGTCCAGATCCTCCCCCATACTGTAATGGTAGGCCAGCATGCCGTAGAACTCGGAGAGTCGCTCGTTGAAGACCTTTTCAATGGATTGGGCCACCCTGGTATGGAGTTCTTTTCTCCTCTGGATCAAAATGGACTCGTAGGCGGCCTCCTGGGCCAAAGCGTGCTTGAATAGATACTCCAGTTCCTCCATCCGTTTCCTCTCCCGGATAAGCTGAATCTCCTTGAGGTGGTCTAGTCGCCTGTCAATCTCTTCTATATTCGATGCTACCTCGATGAGGACCCTGTAAAAGAAGTTCCTGCCGATGACGGAGGCCATCCGGACAAGGTTCCTGGTGGCTTCATCCAATCGGTCAATGCGGGTCATGATCAAGGCATGGATGCTCTGGGGGATGACGATCTGTTTAACCTTCTCCGTGACCTCGTATTCACCGTTTTTGAGGACTACGGCCCCTTCGTCGATAAGGCTGCGAACCACCTCTTCAATGAAGAAGGGGTTCCCTCCGGCTCTCTGGAGGATCTGGTCTCTTATATGAAGTGGCAGACCTTTAATCTGGAGGAGATTGGAGAGGAGCGTTTCGCTTTCGGATTCGTTCAGGGGTTCCAGATCAATCTTAGTCCAGTGGGCGGGGTAGTTCTCCTCGATGGATTTGATGATCCTTTCTCCGGTGTCGGCATAGCCGGGACGAAAGACGAGGATGAAGAGGAGCTTGTATTCTTCCACCAGACGGAAGAGGGCTTCAATGAGTTCCAGGGAGCTGGTATCCACCCAGTGGAAGTCCTCGATATAGATCACCGTGGGGCGAAGCTCCGAGCCCTTGATAATAATCTCCCTCATGTTCTTGAAGATGAGTTTCTCCAGGGCCTCCCCCTCGATGCCCTTCATCCGCCGGGCATGTTTCCCGGTGAGCTTCATCCCCATGAGGGTGGCAATAAAGGGGAATACCTCGTTTACTTCTTCGGGATGGATGGCCCGGATGGTCTTTTCGAGCTTCCGCTGGGCCTCGGTATCCGTATTTTCCTCCCTGATCTGGGACCAGTGCTTCAGGGCGTCGATAATGGGGTAAAAGCTCAAGCTTCTGCCGATGGAAAGGGCACGGCCTTCGAGAAGTGTGGTCTTCCTGACGGCTTCGGTGCGGTGGAGCTCCGCCATGAGGCGGGACTTGCCGATTCCGGCCTCGACGCTGACGGTGACAATCCCTCCCGTGCCATTGATGAGGCGGAGAATCTGGAGCTCCAGCCGGTTGAGCTCTCTTTCTCTTCCGACAAGGGGAGAACCGATACCCACCGATCGTTCCTGTTTCTCCTTTATCCCTGTGACACGGTACACTTGGACAGGTTCAGCCTTGCCCTTTACCATGGTGGGTTCCAAAGTCTCAAAATGGAAGTATCCTTCCGTGACCCTGAAGACATCCCGGGAAACATAGGTGCTTCCAGGCTGTGCGATCTGCTCCAATCTTGCCGCCAGGACCACCGTGTCCCCCACGGCCTTGAACTCCACCCTGAGATCATCTCCTAAACTNNGGTAAATCGTCTTTTGTTTTACGAAGTCGATCGGTGAGGCTCGCCATCTCCCGGTGTATGGACAGGCTGGCACGTATCGCTCTCTGAGGGGCTTCCTCCAGGGCAACAGGGGCACCGAAGAGGGCCATGATACCGTCTCCCGTCATCTCGTTCACCGTCCCCCCAAAATCATGCACCTGTCTCATAAGTATCTCATAGACCTGATCCATCACGTCATACATGGTATCGGGGCCTAATCTCTCAGAGAGAGGCGTGAAGCCCTTCATGTCGCAGAACATGACGGTGACCTGTTTGCGTTCCCCTTCGATCTTGTCCCTCTGGGCTAAAACCTTCTCGGCAAGGCCCCTGGGGAGGTATTTCTGGATTCGGGAGAGTTGGTCTTCATGGGAAAGCGTAGTGGTTGTTTTTTCTGTCGTTGAAATTTTCTGGCCACATTCATTGCAGAACTTGGCACTTTCTGCATTTTCAAACTGGCATTTCGGGCATTTCATAAATGTCTTACGGCCCCTTCAGAAATCTCAGCCAAGGTCTTCTCTGTTTGCTCCACCCACCCGACAGCACCGCATTCCCGGAAGATTCGGAAGCGCATTCTTACATCATATTCATTATGATGAGGAAGATGAGGGAGATGGCCCACAGATAAAAGGTCAAGATGGACCGCCGCACAGCCTCACCGGCGCAGACATATTTTTCATTCACCACATGGGCGATGTCGTTGATGCGGTAAGTCAGGTCGTCAACGATGTCCTGATAACTCATTTCCTCAAATTGTGTCTTGTAGCTATGGGCCTTCTCGCAGACATTCACTCCCCTCAGCTTGATGATGTCGGCATAGTAGATGAGGCTTGGTTTATGGGGCGGCTCACCGGCCTGGGGTTGAATCCTTGGTATAAGCACCATGGCTGCCTTGTAGGCCGAGCGGATGAAGGCAATGAAGAAGACAACAACCAACAGGAAGGATAGGATCCAGATAGCCAACTTCACCGGCTGTGCTGGAAACGAAATGATGAGCTTGGATATATTGGGTCCATAGGAAATGGCCCAGAAGCTGTGGAGGGCAAGGATGATGCCTGCCTTTGTGTCGGCATTAGCCGTGAGTCCGGCCATCCGGTCGTAGACCTTGGTAAGGAACTCAACCCTGTCTTTAACTGGAATCGTTGTCTGGTCCGATTTGTCAACCATGTCCATGATAGGGTCCTCCTAAGTAAGGCTTACCAGTTCCCGCTCCTTCTTTGTCACCCAACCATCTGCGCCGCATTCCCGGAAGAGGTCAATGGCCTTTGTCAGTTGTTCCCTGGCCCCTTGAATGTCGCCCTTCTTCTTGAACCAGTCGGCATAAGCAGCATGATCCCTCGCTAAGTACCACCTGAATCCGTTTCTCATGTCTGCATCGATGGCTTTCTGATACCAGACCTCTGCATCCGAAAGATGATCATCGTCAATGAGTAGCAGGACATCTCCTATATTTCTGGCTGTAAAGCCCTTACACACTGGGAGCGTATTGGTTTGATAGTATGTAAACAATTCATTAATTTCGATATCCTGATCATGCCTTAACACTTTGGTTCTTATTAGGCATGATTGAAAAAGTCTGATCCAGGAAGGCAGAAAACTGACACTTTCCATAATTGAGATCAATTTTCTATAACAATTCACCGCATTGTCATATTCTCTCAAATCACTATACATTAAGCTCAAGTAAGCGTAACCCAAAGTAATCCAGGCAACAGAGGTAGATCTTTCATAGAACGAGTCCCATTCCAAAAGATAGGTTTTGGCCTCATTAAATAATCCTTTGTGATAGCAAGCCGCACCATAAGTAGAGTAAGCCATCCCTTTGATATAGGCATCACCTGTTTCTTTGGCCAGCGTCAATGCCTCCTGGGCAAATTCGTGAGCAGGATTAATCTTTCCTTCCTGCTGATAGCAATAAGAAATAGCGCCTTTTGAAAATGCTATCCCCATTGGATTCTTTGCCAGCAGGCTGAAGTCGAGACATTGTTTCTCATGTTTGTGAGCGTCCGTAAATTGCGAACACTGGGCTAGTAGACAACCTGATTGGTAAAGCACAGTCCACCATGAAAGATAGTCTGTAACTTCTTCGGCAATTTTTGTGACTTGATCAAGATATTTAAGCCCTTTATGTGTGTCTTCTTCAACCATGAAATAATAGAGGCTTATTGCCGTATAAATAGCGGGAAGCCTTTTTCGATAATTTAACGCCAAAGCCAGATCAAGAATCGGTTCTACAGCCTCTCTTGCTTCACAATGAAAATTAATATTCAAATAATAATTCGCGAGCGTTGTCCTGGCATCAATGAGTTTTTTCTGGTTGGCCTCCGTCTGAGGTAGCTTGTCCCAGTTGTCTACGTTCTTCTTCGCGTACTCAATGGCATCTCTTAATGAACCAGCCTTTTGGAGTCTCTTTGCCTCAAGCCTTGCGTATTCTGCTCCCTTCTCGTAATCATCACAGGCCATGCAATGGTTGGCCAGGACACCATAACAGTCACAGATGTTCTCCCCGTAAATCTCCTCTATAGTCCTGGCAATCTTCTCATGGATCTGTTTCCGCTTCTTCGTAAGGATGGAATCGTAGACCACTTCTCTGGTTAGGGCGTGCTTGAAGATATAGGTGCTGTTGGGATAGATACCCCGCTCATAGAGGAGCTCCGAATCCCTGAGTGTGGATAGATCAGATAACAGTTGTTGCTCCGGCAGGCCGGTGACTTTCTGTATCAGCTCATGGC
>PLMX01000060.1 GCA_003142635.1 Syntrophaceae bacterium
CGATTTCGATTATACAAGGTGTAGTCCAGGCAGGACAGAATCTGACACTGTCTGTCAAGTACAGTTTAGGTGGTGAGACTTCTTCTTAGCTTTGGTCTTCCATTTCAGGTGAGCTTCTTTCTAACTACTTCTGCAATTCTCTCGCAGTGTTTTACTGTTTCCTCTTTGGTGGGACCTTCAACCATGACGCGGCACATGTTCTGCGTCCCCGAATAACGCACCAGAACCCGGCCCCTGTTTCCCAGGGCATCCTCTGCGTCCTTGATCGCTCCGACAATTTCCGGCACTGTTGACAAGTCAGGTCTTACCTTGACGTCTATGTTGATCAGCACCTGGGGAAATACCGTCATGACCGTTGCGAGCAGGCTCTGATTATGTATCTGGAAAACCGGCCATAATTGTGTTAATGTCGTGCGTAAGAAAAAGAGAGGTGCAAGATGAGACAATTTACTCTCGAATACTGGAAGGATGATGACTGGTATGTCGGCAGACTCAAGGAGGTGCCGGGTGTTTTCAGCCAGGGCGAGACATTGGAGGAACTTGAAGAAAACGTCAAAGAAGGCTACCGGTTGATGATGGAAGACGATACGGTGATTCTTCCCCACATGCATGCGGTCTATCAAAAGGAAATCGGTGTGGATATTTGAAGCGGAGAAAACCGGCCATAATTGTGTTAATATGATATTCATGTTGACGCATTTAATGACGAGCCAAAGGAAACGCGATATTGAAAATTTCAAGACATGCCAGAAATAATATGAGGCTGTACGGGATACGTGTTGATGATCTATATCAGACAATTGAATCCGCCGATTTTAGAGATGCAGAAGAAAACAAGCTTATCGCCGTCAAGTCTTCACCGAAGAGATTTACGGAATATCCTTTAAAGGTGGTTTATGAAAAATCGGGAAGAGATATCTTTGTCATTACGGTGTATCCATTAAAAAAAGCGTTGGGAGGAAAGCCATGAAGATTAGATACGATAAACAAGCCGACGTTACCTATATTCAATTATCCTCAAAGAAGCCTGATGGCGGTGTAGAGATTTCAGAGGGTGTCGTTCTCCATACAACAAAAAAAAATGAGATCGTAGGAATTGAAATACTCAATTCCAGCAAAAGGTTTCCGGTGAAGAATCTCTACAAGGTGGAGTTGTTGCCTGTAAGTGCATAGGTACTAAGTGTAATAGTCTCGGCAGGACTTAATCTGACACTGTCTGTCAAGTGCAGTTTAGATGGTGACAGTTCTTCGCGGTTTCGATATTCTCTTTCAGGCGAGCTTTTTCCTGACTGCCTCGGCAATTTTCTCGCCGTATTTTACTGTTTCCTCTTTGGTAGGACCCTCGACCATGACGCGGCACATATTCTGCGTCCCCGAATAACGAACCAGAACCCGGCCCCTGTTTCCCAGAGCGTCCTCTGCGCCTTTGATCGCTTTTGCAATTTCCGGCACTGTTGACAAGTCAGGTCTTACCTTGACGTCTATATTGATCAGCACCTGGGGAAATACGGTCATGATCTTTGCGAGTTCGGAAAGAGGTTTCCCTTCCCTTTTCATCGCAGTCAGCACCTGCAGCGCCGTAATAATACCATCTCCCGTTGTATGGTGCGGAAGAAAGATCAGATGGCCTGAGTCCTCGCCGCCTATTGCCGCCCCTTTCGCACGCATTTCTTCGAGGACGCTCCTGTCCCCCACATTGGCCATTACGGAATCTATACCCATTTCGTGAAGGGCAATGCCCAGGCCGATGTTGCTCATCACCGTGCGTACGACCAGATTATTGGTCAGGGTCCCTGCCTTTTTCATCATCTTAGCACAGACGGCAAGGATCTGATCCCCTGTCAGTACGGCGCCTCTTTCGGCGACGGCGATGACACGGTCGCCGTCGCCGTCGAATGCAAATCCGACATCTGCCTTCCTTTTCACGACTTCATGGGCGAGCTTCTCAGGATGCTGGGACCCGCAGTTGACGTTTATGTTGACCCCGTCAGGATGATCGAACAGGGTTGTCACCTGAGCCCCGAGTTCAAAAAAAGTCTCCGGCGCTATTCTGTAGGTCGCTCCGTTTGCACAGTCGAGGACGATTCTCATGCCCTCGAGGGTATATTCCTTGGGAAAAGTATGTTTTAAAAAAACTATGTATCTTCCCCTTGCGTCATCGAGCCGATTCACCTTGCCCAGGTCTCCCGGTGCAGGGCGATCTTTATCCTTGTCGTTTGCGAAAATAAAGTCCTCTATGGCAAGCTCTTTTTCGTCGGGAAATTTGAATCCGAGGGAGGAGAATATCTTGATGCCGTTATCCCGAAAGGGATTGTGCGACGCGGAGATGACGATACCGGCGTCAGCCCTCATGCTGCTTGTGAGAAAGGCAATGCCCGGCGTCGGCATGACGCCGACCATGATGGAATTCACTCCCATGGAGCAGATTCCCGATATGAGGGCGCTCTCAAACATATACCCGGAGATGCGGGTATCCTTTCCGACAATGACCTTCGCCACATGACCTTTCTGCTTGAACAGGTGGGCGGTAGCGCGGCCGATGTTCAAGGCCATTTCAGCCGTCATGGGATATTCATTGGCGATGCCCCGTATGCCGTCGGTCCCGAAAAGCTTTCCCAACAAGTTACTCCTTCTGCTCCCACGTCGCAGGAACTCTGATGACGTTATTTTCTACAACAATCAAATCTATTTTGCAACAAGGATGCCCTCTGGTCTCATATGTGCTGATTGGTGCCGAAGCGCGTCAAGAGAACCGCTCCCAGGCCAATGACAATAGCGCATACCTTGATCATCCAGCCGACATAGGGTATCCATCCGATTAACCACAAGATGATGAGTCCCCATATGCTCTCCCGCATCATGCTTTGATCATTCCTCTTGAGAACCTCGAATAATTTTCTTCCGACGAGCTGTGACACTGAAATAAAACCGATGAGGACCGCGCAGAGAACGATGGTCATTTCGAGGGGTATCAGGACGATGCCGACAACCGAAATTGCCAGAAGCACTGCCAACGGGACAATCAATACCAGTCCGCCAAGGCCCCACATGGTAACCTTGAAAGGCTTCTCCTTGATAGCCGCCGAAACCAGACGCACCGGCTTCGGAATCAGGAGCACGGTCACGATAGTAATGATCAGGAGGCCGAGGAAAATGGACATGGAGATAACGGCAAATATCCACGACCATCCTTCCCATTCTTCACTCAAGGCGTTCGTCACGGCCTGGGAGATATCATTGGAATTGATCTCTGTCACGCTGCCACGGACTTCTGCGCCCCTCCCTCTGACTATGATCCCTCCGAGGCAAAAGACGTTCCCGCCGACGACGGCCGTATTTGCAAGGACTACAGACCCTCCGATGGCTGTCACGTAATTTTCAACGGTTCCCTCCACGGTAATCTGTCCGCCCATGACCAGGACATTATGAACCTTCGTGCCTTCCTCAACTGTGAGGTCGCTGCCGATTTTCACGACGCTCGGACTTTCCGCCCCGGCTGTTGCCCCCGAACAGAAGATGATAACGAGAACCAGAAAGAGCACCGTCTTCTTTTTCATATCTTTTCCTTATATATCCATTACGCTATTCTTCTATGGCATTCATTGCGATAACCGGCTGCGGCCGCGAAAATATTCAATGACCACGGGGAGTACGGATACTATGATAATGGCAAAGATAACAAGAGTGAAATTACGCCGGACGGCAGGAAGATTGCCGAAATAATACCCGCCCAGGATGAAAAGCGTAACCCAAGCGACACTGCCCGCAATATTGTAAACGATGAAACGCAGGTATGACATTTTTCCGATGCCTGCGACGAAAGGCGCAAACGTGCGGATAATCGGGATGAATCTTGCGATGACTATCGTTTTCCCTCCGTGCCTTTCATAAAAATTGTGGGCGCGGTCAAGATATTCCTTGTTCAGAAAACGGGCGTTGTCCTTATGAAAAACTTTCGGACCAAGGAATTTTCCTATCGCATAGTTCACCATATTGCCTGCTACAGCGGCGATTGCGAGGAGGGTCAACAACCATTCGATATTGAGCAATCCAAGGGCGGCAAAGGTGCCGAGCCCAAACAGAAGAGAATCTCCCGGCAGAAACGGTGTAACGACAAGGCCGGTTTCACAGAATATGACGAGGAAGAAAATGAAATATGTCCAACCGCCGAAAAACTGAATGATGGAAGCAAGATGCCTGTCAAGGTGAATAAAAAAATCCGCAAAATTGATAATGAGGTCCATTGTTGTGATCCGGAACTACGATTTCTACACGCAATCATCTATTCGATTAGTATAAGAAAGGGGTTGCTGTGTCAACAACAAAGAAGGACACAACAAAGAAGGTCCATGGATGGGCAGGCGCCTGCATCTTTTTCTCTCGCCCATTTTTTAATTGATATTTGCTCCGTTCATGTAATAGACTTTTCCGGAGGCGAGGACCGCCCTTCTCGCATAGAGGCCCAGGAAATGCACGAACTATCTGTAACAGAAAGCATCCTCAACATCGTACTTAAGCACGCCCAGGAAAATGGAGCCGAGAAGGTTCTCACCATCGGACTTAAAATAGGCGAGCTAAGTGAACTTGTCGGCGAGTGCATCCAGCACTACTTCGATTATCTGAGTAAAGGGACCATCGCGGAAGGGGCGGTACTCGAGATTGAAAGGGCGCCCATAGTATTTGACTGCACTGAATGCAAGCATACCTTCCAGGTTTCCTTGAGTGAAACGAGAGATTTCACGTGCCCGGAATGTCATGGCGCCAAGGTCACGCTGGTCTCCGGCCGTGAATTTTATATTAAGGATATAACAATCTCGTAAAAAGGAGCGATATTATGGCAGACATACGCCTGATCGAAATCAAGGAAGACATCCTTTCCGATAACAAAGACCTCGCCGATGAGATCAGGGATACTCTCGGAAGGCATAAAGTTTTCATGCTGAATCTGATGGCTTCGCCAGGGGGCGGAAAAACGAGCCTCATCATAAACACGATCCGCAGGATGAAAGACGCCTTCAGAATCGCCGTGATCGAGGGCGACATAGATTCCGTAGTCGATGCGGAGAAAGTCGTCAAAGAGGGAATACCGGCGGTTCAGCTGAAGACGGGGGGCTTCTGTCATCTCGACGCCTCCATGATTAAGCTGGCCCTCAACGAATTGAACCTCGCCGGTCTCGATCTCGTCATCATTGAGAATATCGGAAATCTCGTCTGTCCCGCCGAATTTGATACGGGCGCCCATAAGCAGGCGATGATCCTCAGTGTTCCTGAGGGCGATGACAAGCCTCTCAAGTATCCCATGATGTTCAGCATATGCGATGCCCTGGTAATCAATAAAATAGATTATCTCGGTATCGCCGATTTTGACATGAATGCCGCAAAGGAGCGGGTCGTCAAACTGAATCCGAAAATTAAGATCATCGACGTTTCGTGCAAGACGGGACAGGGCGTGGAAGAGTGGACACGCTGGCTGGAAAAAGAAATAAAGACTTATCGGAGTTCCACGGCCCCTTGATGGCGGCGCGGTTATATGGCTATATGTCTGTGAAGCAACTTAATCAAACCAAATCCTTTTTCCCGACACTCAAAGAAGAAGTTAAGATCAAGCGCTTCTTAAAAATCACAAAGAGCTAATGCACAAGCGGACGTCGTCGTATTTAATTCGACAAACCCGCACAGGTACTGCTTCTTCGCAAATTATTCCGTCTGCCGCTTGCAGCGCCTCTTGATGCTCCTTGCACAAATTTTATTGCACCGCCCATCATGACACACCTTATTTTTTGTTCTTCGAACTTCACGTCCATCAAAAAAAATTTGCAAATTTTAAAAAAGTTCTTGAAAAATTCGGTAAAATTTTCTATGAAGGTGTTAACACAATATAGAAACGAGGCGAGATTAAAAGGCAGCCCAACAGGTAACACTGCAAGACTCCGTACCACAGATCTTCTCACGTCCGTGGAACTGTTAGGGCATGAAACAATTGCACTGTCGATTTCCGGGAGCAAAAACCATATCCCGTTTTAGGCGGGCACTGGGTTTGACTTCTAAAAATATGAAGTATCGTTCGCTGCTCCACGTGAACCTGTAATGAGGAGGTAGTGCATTATGCCTTTGGCCAGAACTCGCACCGATCTACCGGTCATATTGCTTCACAATATCGATCAGGCATGGGATCCCGCCGATATTGATATCACCCTTCAGGAAGTCGCAAATCTTGAGTCAGCCATAGAAGAGCAGGGACATCCCGTCACCAACGTACCTGTCATCAACCATGATCTCAACTCGTGCCTGAGCGCCTACGACCCCGACCGGCATATCGTCTTCAACTGGTGCGAAGAGATCCCCGGTGTAGCGAACAGCGAAGCGCTCGCTGTGGAAACACTCGAGGACATGTATTTCACATACACGGGCGCAACATCCGAAGTGCTGCGTTTCTGTTGGGATAAAGAGATGGTCAAGAGGATGTTGGAAAGGGCCGGCGTACCCACGCCGCGCTGGCGCATTTATGATTTCCCGAAGATCGATGATTGGAGCTGTTTTCCGGCGATTGTGAAGCCGTCCCGGGAACACTGCAGTCATGGGGTAACTACGGATGCCGTCGTTACGTCGCCTCATGAACTGGAAGATCGGATTGGTTATATACTCGACACATTCCGTCAACCCGCTCTCGTTGAGGATTTCATTGACGGGCGGGAATTTCACGTTTCTCTCTGGGGCAACGGCAGTGTCCGGATGCTGCCGCCGGCAGAAATGGACTTCGCCCTCTTCGACGACGTGCGTGATCGTCTCTGCACCTACGATTCCAAATTCATGCCCGGCTCATCCCACTACGTGAAGATAGGCCTGCAATTACCTGCACCCCTTGATGAGGCCGAGTACGAACGTCTGAAGAAGACCAGCATTCTGGCATACAAGACCAGCGGCTGCCGCGACTATGCCCGGCTTGACATCAGGCTCAGGGACGGTATTTTTTATGTCCTTGATGTTAATCCCAATTCCGATATCAGCGCCGAAGCCAGTATGGCGTGCGCTGCCGAATGTGCGGGCTACTCGCATGGAGAAATGATCAGCCACATCATCAACCTTGCCGCCAAGCGTCATCCTGTCTTCAAAAAACGACCTGCAAGAGCAGCAGCATTATCACAATATTATCAATACGCGTAGCGTATCCTTCCTTCATCAACTGTCCTCACATTACATGCATCTTATTCATCCCCTGTCTGATCCGCCGCACGAGCCGCCCCATCGCTCGCAATCCGATTTCATGCCGTCTCCGCTCATTGCATTCCTCACCGGCGCAGATATTATCCGGTCCTGTCTTCCACGAGCGAGCGGGCTTTTTTCTTGACATGCAAAAGACTTGTTCCTATACTTAGGCCGCCAACAAGGCCACCCTTTCCGACTAATGTGCCGAATTCGTGCACAAAAATCGGGAGGACGGATTGACAGAAAGAGCGCCATATTCCTGGAGAGCGCATTCCTTTTCCTTCCACCTGTTGATCTTTGTTTGAACTTGTCTTTTTGATCCCCCTGACCTCTTGCAACACAGGAGGCAGGAAAGGAAATGAATGGGAAAAAAACTGGCATGCATAGCGCAGTCTGATGCCCATTATGCCCAGGTATTCAACACCGAGCTCTGGAAAGATATCCAGGATAGAATATCCAGGGCTTTAGGCGTCAGCATAAAGGTAGTGAGCGAAGACGGATCAATCAATATCCCGGAAAGTAACTTTTCGGCCGTATGCGATCTTCTGAGAACCTCCGAAAAAGCCGCCGCCGTGTGCGCGGATTTCAAAGTTAAGAACTTAAATGAAGAAACCGGCGCCGTCAAGTGCGATACGTGCGGCTTCTCTCACCTCTGCGTCTCAGCGGACTGGTTCGGGAAAAAGATGTTTATCATGGTCGGATTGTGCGCGGACCCTTCATGGGGCAAAACGGGACTGAAGAAAATGAGCCGCGATTACGGGATCGATTACACGATGCTGAAGGCCGCATATGAGAAATCAACGTTTCTCGCGCCGGACAGGATAAGAGAACTGTCTGACTTAATCGCGCACCTTTTCAAGGTGACGGTCGAGCTTGCCATACAGGAGTACGCCACCGAGAAGGTAACCAGGGAGAAGGAAGAAGAACTTGCCAAGATGACGGCATTGATGGAGATAAGCATCGTAATAAACTCCACGCGCTACCTGAAGCAGCTGTTGAAGATTGTCATGCAATCCGCGGAGCGTGTCATGCAGGCAGAGGCAAGCTCCGTATTCCTTATTGACCGGCAGACAGACGAGCTCTATTTCGAAGTCGCCACAGGTCCGAAAGAAGAGGAAGTCAAAAAGATACGGCTGAAGAAGGGAGAGGGCATAGCCGGTTGGGTGGCCTCTACGGGGTTGCCGCTGCTTGTGCCGGATGTGTCGAAAGACCCGCGTTTTGCCAGGCGCGTCGATGCGGAAACACATTTCATCACACGGTCAATCCTCTGCGTGCCGCTCAAGGTGCGAAACCAGATAATAGGCGTGGTACAGGTGGTGAACAGACTGGGTGCGGCAAGCTTTTCGGAAAGCGAGACAAAATTCCTGGAGGCGCTCGCGTCGCAGGCTGCCATAGCGATTGAGAACACGAACCTGTACGAACATCTCGAAGAACGCGCCGAACAGTTGAACAAGGAATTGAAGAAGGTCAACATAAACCTGGCAATAGAAAAACAGCGTATTGAATCCATAGTACAAAGCATGGAAGACGCGGTTATTGCCGTGGACCGGGAAAATAGAATAGTTATGGCAAACAGACTTGCCGAAAAGGTGTTCTCAATAAGATCAGAACAGGTGATAAACAAAGCCATCAGGGAAAATATTTCGAACAGAGAGGTTATAGACAATTTCTCGAAGGTCTCACGCTCAAAGAGTTCCCTCCGTGAAGAGGTCGTATTCAAGATAGGCGGGAAGGAACATACATTTGCCGCTGTATTCGCGCCCATAATAGATGAATTGGGCGAGACCGCGGGAACGGTCGCGGTACTCAGGGACATCACAGAGTCCAAAGAAATTGACAGGATGAAGACCGACTTCTTAAACATGGTCTCGCATGAGCTCCGGACACCGCTCACACCGATACAGGCCTACAGCGAACTGATAATGATGAGGAACCTGGACACGGAGAAAATTAAGAGTTACGCAGGCATTATAAACAAGGAGACCCTGCGGCTGGGTGGGCTCATAGGCGACCTGCTTGACCAGTCAAGGATAGACGCGGGCAAAGGCCTCAGCCTTTCCCCGGAGGAAGTAGACTTCAAGGAACTTTTAAACACTGTATAT
>PLMX01000055.1 GCA_003142635.1 Syntrophaceae bacterium
TCCTGCTGGGGGAGGATCACTGTTGTTTATCAGATTGAGCAGGTTCTTGTTATATTTGCTCCAGACCTCGGCCGTATTTCTTCCGAGAAATCTGTCTGCATCCTCTCCAAAGGCCTTTCTTGCGTTCTTATTCATCATCGAAATACATCCGTCATTATCGACGGTCATTATGATTTCGGGAATAGACGATATAACCGTCTTTTGAAAGCTGTGCGCAATCCTGTATTCGGTCAACGCCTTTCTGAGCCGTATTTCATTCTCTATCGCATGTGCCGCTGCTGCAACCATCCCCAGCGTATGGGGATTGGCTTTTTGATATGGTCCCGTCATATCGATGACGCCGATCAGCTTGCCGCTTAGATCATGAACCGGAGCGCCTGAACACGTCCACTTATGGGAGTTGATGCAATAATGTTCGCCTGCATAGACCTGAAAAGGCTTCTCCAATTTTATTACCGTTCCGGCGCCGTTGGTTCCCGCTACTTCTTCAGACCAGCAACTGCCCACAATGAAATTTCCCCGTTTCACCCTCTCCATCACGTCATTATCCCCTACCAGCTTCAACATGTATCCATCAGCGTCAAAGAGGGCAACAAGGAAGCCGGACCCCACAACAAGGCTATAGAGGTTCTTCATGAAGGGAAGGCTTATGTCTATAAGCTCTTCATTCTTTTTCAATATTTCAGCCAGTTCATCATCATCAAGAACCACGGGAACCCTCGTCAGGTAAGGGTTGACATTCTTTTCCCTGCACCTGTCCCATGAATCCAATATAGTGGAGGATATAATAAACTCGCTGACCGGCGCTCCTCTTATGTATTTGTTCCATTCCTCATAGAGCACATCATATTTTTCGGCAAAGTCCATATCTCTTTCCCTTGCTCCGCTTTGGCTTTCCCCTTAGGACGTCAGCTCCGCCCAAGAAATGCTCTTTGGTCGAGACAAGATTCAAATGTCTCAAGGTGTCTCACTGTGTCCCGAAATGTCCCAGGTGGCCTAAATTGGGACAATGAAACCAAAGCATGATTACCTCATAATTGCAAGCTTATTATCTGAATGCATTGTCATTTCAATTGATTGAGGGATTACCTGAACGTCTCTCTCAAAATGGCACAGCGCCTGCTTGACAATATTATACAACTCTGTAATAGAGAGGAAAAGCGTCAGCTTTAAAGGGAAACAGAAGGAGTCAAACAGTGCTAAGAACTAAAGAACAGTACCATGAAGATCTCTTCAAAATGAAAACGAATGTATTCATAGGCGGAGAAAGAGTTGGCCGAGATGACCATCGCCTCCGGCCAGGCATCAACGTTCTCGATGTAACCTTCGATCTCGCCCGGGAGTCGAAATGGAAGGGGTTGATAACCGCAACGTCATCCATAACCGGCGAGGAGATTAACAGATGGTCCCACTTGCCTCAGAACCCCTATGACCTCCTGCAGAAACAAAAAATGATCCGCTGCGTCGCACGCCGGGTCGGTGGCTGCATACAGAGATGCATGGGACACGATGCCATCAGCGCATTGGCAATCTGCACGAAGGAAATAGATGAGGCCAAAGGAACAGACTATCATAAAAGGTTTATGACCTACCTCCGGGACTATCAGATGAAGGATGGCGATGGCTGCTGTGCGCAGACGGACAGCAAGGGAGACCGTACGAAACGGCCGAGCGAACAGCCAAACCCTGATGCGTATGTTCACGTCGTGGAAGAACGCAAGGAGGGTATCGTGGTGAGTGGCGTCAAGATGTCCATCACTCAGGTGGCGTATGCTGATGAGATATTCGTGCTGCCCACGAGGGCATTGATGGAAGACGACCGCGACTTTGCCGTGGCCTTTGCACTCCCTGCGGATTGGGACGGCATTAAATTGATAACACGCCCTGTGTGGCTGCGCGAGAAGGATGACCCCGGTGCAGCGCCCTTCTACAAATACGGGGTATCGGATTCAGTTGTCGTTTTCGACAATGTATTCGTTCCCAAGGAAAGGGTCTTTATGTGCCGGGAATGGGAATTTGGGCGCCGGCTTGCCCTTCTCTTTGCTGACTCCCACCGCCACAGCTACAGCGGCTGCAAACCCGGCATGTCTGATGTGCTTTGCGGCGCGGCCATGCTTGCAGCTGAAGCAAACAATATTCAAAAAATATCCCACATTCGCGAGAAGCTTTCGAGTTACGCCGGGGCTGCCGAACTTGCTTATGCGGCAGGCGTTGCCTCGGCGGTGTACGGGGAAAAAACATCGAGCGGGGTCTTCTTCCCGAATAAAATTTACGCCAATGTCGGGCGGAGACTCACCGGGGAGCTTATCTACCACGAGTATAACTTACTTACGGAAATCGCGGGCGGCATTGCGGTTACACTTCCATTTGAGGAGGACTTCCACGCAGAAAGCACGAAGAAATATCTGGATAAATTCATCGTGAGGAATCCGAAACTCTCCCCGGAGATCTCTCTCAAAATCTGGAAATTTGTTGAGAACGTCGGCGCATCACCGATGTCGTCGTGGTATGAAATTGCAGGCGTGCACGGCGGAGGATCTCCCATCATGGAAACCATTGCTCTTAACCTGGATTATGATTTCGATGAAAAGAAACGCCTGGGAAGATACCTGTCCGGCATCGATGAGACATTCGATGACACGAAGGCGCTGGGGCTGGAGCCGACCTTCGGGACAAGTTTGGCGAGTGATGATAGGCAAGAACTGAAGAAATGAGAACGCTTTTTTTAGGCAGAATAAAATGAAGAGGGAGTATCACTGATGAAAGAAGAGGATACAAAAAAATCGTTAGACAAGCGGATGACTCTCAAGAAGGCGATATCCAAATATATATTTGACGGGTGTTCAGTCGCCTTCAGCGGCATGGGCGGGGAGCAGGTTGTTGCACCAACCTATGAGATCGTGAGGCAGGGGCAGAAGAATTTAACCCTGATGGGAGACAGTCCCTGTGAGGTCGGGGATTACCTTGTCGGCACCGGTCAGTTAAAGAGAGTCGAAGTCGCATGGCTGGCCTTCGCAGTAGCGGGTGTCAGCCCGAATTACAGGCGGGCCGTGGAACAGGGCGTCCCCCATAAAATTGAGGTGCGCGAATTCTCAAACTATACTATGGGCCTCAGATTTCTGGCAGGTGCCATGGGTCTTCCCTTCATGGTGACAAGATCTCTTGCGGGGACTTCCGTCGAAAAATACAACGACATGATCAAGGTCATAGATGACCCGTACGGAGGCGCGAAGGTGGCGCTGGTGCCGGCAGCCAAGCCCGATGTAGCGATCATCCATGCCAACAGGGCCGACATATTGGGAAATACTCAATTCATCGGCTTTTCATCAAATGCGGAAAACATCGCCAGGGCGGCGACGAGGACAATCGTAACCTGCGAAAAGATAGTCTCAACAGATGAGATCAAGAAGGTTCCCACATTTACCACCGTGCCCCAGTATGTAGTGGACGCCGTCGTTGAGGTCCCGTTCTGCAGCCATCCGTGGAACATGCCCTACGCATATGCGTACGATATACCCTTTCATATGAAGATGATGGCCGAGATAGATACTGCAGATGGATTCAAGAGGTGGCTGGATGAGTGGGCGTTCGGTTGTAAAGACCATGATGAATATTGCGAAAAGGTTGGTTGGGCCCGGTTGAAAAAACTCGCGCAGATTGAACGCAAGTTCTGCAAGAGCATAGTGTGAGCGAGATCCAATAGACGAATAGAACCAAACGAAGGAAGGAAATAATTTATGAGCACAAATGGAAAAAAATATGCTGAGGATTATACGCTTCAGGAGTTGCTGGTTGCTGCAGCCGGAAGGGAGATCAGGGACAGAGAGGTTGTTTTCGTTGGCGTCGGCATACCGTGCCTGGGAGCGCTTGTCGCCAAATTGACACATGCGCCGAATGTCATCCTGGCAGTGGAGTCGGGATGTATCGGCCCGACACCTTACCGCCTCATGCTTGGAATAGGAGACAATGCGTGCGGGGAAAACGCCATCTGCATAACTTCCCTGTGGAGGGCATTCTCCGACCAGCAGCGTGGATATTTCGACATGGGTATGCTGGGGGGCGCGCAGGTTGATAAATACGGGAACTTAAACAGTACCGCGATATTCGGCGCCGGCACCTACGAAAAACCAAAGACGCGGCTTCCCGGAAGCGGCGGCGCCAATGATATTGCGATATCAGCGAAACGGACGTTGATCATGATGAACCAGCAGAAACGCCGGTTCCTGGAGAAGGTTGATTTTATTACCTCGCCGGGTTATCTGGACGGTCCGGGTTGCCGGGAGAAATACGGATATCCGGGAGGCGGCCCCAGCGTCATCATTTCGAACATGGCGATTTTCCGGTTTCATGAAAAAACGAAGGAGGCTTACCTTGATTCCGTGCATCCGGGAGTAACTGCGGAGGCTGTCAGAAAAGAAGTGTCATGGGACTTGAAGGTGTCTCCCGATTTGAAAACAACGCCGCCGCCGACAAAGGAGGAGGCAGATATAATCCGGACGCTCGACTCTCAAAAGATTTACACCGGGGGCGGATTGAAAAATCTTACCTTCGAAAATTACATCAAGATGCTGAATTCTTCGCATGCGCGGATTAAAGGGATGTTCGCGTGATATTGCCGTTGGATTGACGGGAGCAGAAGCGATAAGGAGCACGGGAGATAATATGACGAAAGAACTGCTTGAGAAACTTTTTTCTATCAAAGGGAAGACGGCCGTTATTACCGGCGGATACAGAGGGATAGGCCTGGTGATCGCGGAAACCTATGCCGAAGCAGGGGCAAATGTGGTATTAGTTGCGCGAAACCTGTCCGCATGCAACGAGACAGCGGAAAAAATAAAGAAGAAGTTCGTGGTCAAGACTGCCGGCAAATCCATCGACGTCCGCGATTCCAAATCTGTTGACCGGGCGATCCAGGAGATTTTCGATGAATTTAGCGGGATCGATATCCTCGTCAACAGTGCCGGAATTCCCGGCAGTGAGAAACCTGTATTGAAGATGACCGATGAGGATATGGATGAGGTCATGGGCGTGGATTTCCGGGGGACGTTCCTCGTTTCAAGAGCTGTCGGACAAATCATGGTCAAACAAAAGAGCGGCAAGATTATCAATGTCGCTTCCATACTCGGGAAGATTGCTGCGCGCAACATGGTGGGCTACTGCGCGAGCAAGGCTGCGGTGATCCAGTTGACGAGGGTGATGGCGCTGGAATTGATGCGTGACAACGTCCAGGTTAACGCCTTGTGTCCCGGCTACATTCTCACCAGCTTTAATCGTGATTTCTTCGATTCGGAATTAGGAAAAGGACTGGTAAAGAAGATGATTCCTCTCAACAGGGTAGGGAGGTTGGAGGAACTGCAGTCAACGGCGCTTTACCTTGCCACATGTCCCGCATTCATGACGGGGGCGGAGATTTACATCGACGGCGGCCATACGATTGTTTAACATTTAACACATAAATTTACATTAGGGAGCAAAATGAAAATGAAAGATGTAGTGATGGTGAGTGCATGCAGGACCGCGATCGGTGATTTTCTCGGCGGCTTGAAAGATGTACCGGCGCGTCATTTGGCGATGACAGCTGGGAAGGCGGCGATAGAAAGGGCGGGGATTTCTTCGGACATCATAGACGAGATCTGCATGGGCCAGCTTTATACGGGAATGCAGGGGTCTCTGCCTGCGCGGCAGGTGGCCATGAGGATAGGCCTTCCACACAGGAGCGGCGCCGTGACGATCAATCAGAACTGCACCTCCGCGATGCGGGCGTTGGAGATTGCCTGCCACAATATCATGCTTGGCAAGACGGAGGTCGGCCTTGCTGTGGGTGTCGAGAGTATGACGAATGCGCCGTATCTCATACCGAAGGCGAGAATGGGTTATCGTATGGGCCAGGGGACTATCGAGGACAGCATGCTGCATGATGGTTTGATCGATGAACTTGTTCCGGGTCACATGGGTCTGACGGCGGAGAATGTTGCAGAGAAGTATGGAATCACGCGCAGGGAATGTGATGAGCATGCCCTGCTGAGCCATACGCGTGCCGTTCAGGCGATCGACGAAGGGAGATTTAAGCGGGAGATCGTTCCCGTGGAGATAAAGACCAAGAAAGGCGTTAAGATCTTTGATACGGACGAGCATCCCATACGGAACGCGAGCATGGAGACCATGGGTCAGTTGCCCACGGTTTTCAAGAAAGGCGGTGTCGTTACCGCCGCCAATGCTGCCGGCATCAACGACGGCGCCTCTGCTGCGGTAATCATGTCCAAGGATAAGGCCGCGGAGCTGGGCATTAAGCCTCTCATGAAGTTGATCAACATATGCGGCGAGGGCGTGGACCCGGTGTTTATGGGTCTTGGTCCGGCGGTTGCCGCTCCCAAGTGTCTCAAGCAGGCGGGAATGAAATTCGCCGATATCGAATATTGGGAATTTCATGAGGCCTTTGCCGCGCAGTGGCTCGGTGCAGGGAGAAAGCTGAAAGAGGATTTCGGGATAGTGCTCGATATTGAGAAAGTCAACCACAATGGTTCCGGTATTGCACTCGGGCATCCTGTGGGGAGCACGGGTCTCCGCATCATCATTACCATGTACTACGAAATGGAGAGGCTGGGCCTGACGCTTGGCGGCGCGTCCCTGTGCGTCGGAGGCGGGCCGGCGATGGCCTCGCTGTGGACAAGAGAAATCTGACAAACGGAGCTGAGACAGGCATCAAGAAAGTGGCGTTAAAATATTGCGGAGGATGTAATCCGGGTTTCGACCGTGTAGCTTACGTAGAGAGTGTGAAGTCGGCGGCGGGCCCTGTCATAGAATGGGTTGCGCTCGATGATGAGGGATTCGATACCGTACTGCTGATTTGCGGCTGCGAGACGGCCTGCCCGCGGCGGAGCCTTGATTTCAGTCGGTACCGGCAAAGCGTATCCATTAAGAATGACAAAGTATCTCCGAGGGATTTAGTGAAAATTCTATTAGAAAGTGAGGAAGCAAATGAAGATTAGAACCAAAGAAGATTATATAAAGAGTCTCAAAGATCAAAAAGTTGTCATATATTATAATGGCGAGTTGGTTGAAGACCGTACGGCTTTCCCGGCCTTCATCCCGCACATAAATTCAGCTGCAAAAACCTATGAACTGGCGCTGCTCCCGGAAAACGAGGATCTTCTGACTGCTACCAGCAACGTCACCGGGAAAAAGATAAACCGCTTCACCCACATCCATCAGTCTGTGGACGACCTGATAAAGAAGGTTCAGATGCTGAGGCTGATTGCACACGAAACAGCGAGCTGTTTTCAGCGCTGCGTAGGTTTTGACGCGATGAATTCCCTTTACATGACCACCTACGAGATCGACGAGAAACACAAGACGAAGTATTTCGAACGATTCGTCGAATACCTCAAGAAGATCCAGGAAGAGAACTTCATGCTTGTCGGCGGGATGACAGATCCGAAAGGAGATCGTTCCAAGCGGCCGAGCCAACAGGCAGACCCGGATCTGTTCACCCGCGTTGTGGAGAAACGCAAGGACGGGATCGTGGTAAGAGGGGCCAAGGCACATCAGACGGGCGCTGTCAACAGCCATGAGATCATGATCATGCCTACCCAAGCCATGGGAGAAGGAGACGAGGCTTACGCCATAGTCGCCGCGATTCCACTTGACGCCAAGGGTGTCACGCTGATCTTTGGCCGTCAGACCAACGACGAGAGGAAATTTGAATGCGGTATAGATGCCGGCAATTGTGAATTCGGGATGGTCGGAGGGGAGGCGCTTGTTGTTCTCGAAGACGTGTTTGTTCCCTGGGAGAGAGTATTCATGTGCGGCGAAATTGATTTTACGGGAATGCTCGTGGAACGGTTCGCCACTCTTCACCGCCAGAATTATGGGGGATGCAAGGGAGGCGTTTCGGATATCGTGATCGGCGCAAGCGCGCTCGCAGCGCAATACCAGGGCACTCTGGATGCCTCACATATCAAAGATAAACTCGTCGAGATGCTGCACCTGGCGGAGACGGTTTATTCGGGCTCCATAGCCTGTTCAGCGATGGGTTCGAAAACGAAAAGCGGGGCGTACTACCCTGATCCGCTCCTTGCCAACTGCACAAAGCATAATATCACGCGTGTTATTTATGATATCTCAAGGCTTGCGCATGATATCGGTGGGGGCATTATGGCAACCCTTCCTTTCGACAAGGATCTGCGAAGTCCCGTTGTGGGAAAGTATGTGAAGAAATATATGAAAGGCGTCGAGGGTGTTTCCACGGAGACAAGAATGAAGATCGTGAGACTCCTCGAGAACATGACCGGCGGCACTGCGCTCGTTGAAAGCATGCATGGCGCGGGTTCGCCGCAGAGCCAGAGAATCATGTACCAGCGGCTCGGCAAATTGGGCCAGAAAATGAAGATGGCAAAAAAGATTGCGAAGATAGACGAATGAGGTCTGCCCCTGGGTGCTGTGCGAATCGAACAGGGCAGGGAATTTCAGGAATTGCTGCATCGAAAATTATACTTGCGGAGAGAGGGGGGATGCCGGGACTGATAACATCAGGAGCGCGTACATAAAATCATAATGCCGGCCGTGTTGATTGGCGCCGGATATGATCCTGGTACATGCTGTCGCATTAAGGTGATAAAGAAAAATAAAGGGGGTGTAAATAATAATGACTAACGGTGTAAAAAAGGCATGGGGATATCGCCACGTGATATTGATTATCATCTGGTTTATTTACCTTATTAATTACTTTGATAGAATTTCTGTATTAACATTCCTACCGTTCATCCAGAAGGATCTTATGTTGACGGCCGTTCAACTGGGATGGCTTGGCTCCATATTCTTCTTTGGCTATTCTCTGGCGCAGTTTCTCGCGGGATACTTAGCAGACAGGATCGGTCCGAAAAAGACCATGGGCATTGCCGTCTGGGTCTTCACGATCGTCACGGGCATCACAGGATTTGTCCAGAATTTCTGGCAGTTCATCGTCCTTCGTCTCTGCCTTGCCGTCGGCGAAGGGCAGCATTTCGCGCCCGCCATGCGCATGATTGCCAACTGGTTCCCACGGAGCGAAAAAGGAAGGGCGACCGGGTTCTTTTCAACCACGTGGGCCGTAGCCCCTGCGATAGTTCCCATTCTCGTTACGCAGCTGGCAGCTGCCTTCTTCGACGGCGCGTGGCGACCCGTATTCTTCGTCCTCGCAGTCCCGGGTATTCTCTGCATCTGGTTGCTGAAGAAATATGTATCCGATTCTCCGAAGACCATGTTGGAAATGGGAAAGATGACGAAGGAAGAGCACGAAATGATCGTATCTTCTATAGATGTGCAATCAAGTGAACATGGCAAGACATACAGCAGTAAAATGTATGCGACAGACATTCAATTCTATCTTTACACGGCCGGCCTCGTAATCATGCTGATGATCTACTGGGGAATGACCACGTGGATCAGCACATTCCTCGTCAAGCAGCACGGCATGAATCTGAAGACAATGGGATTTTATGCATCACTGCCTTACGTTGTGGCCTTCTTCGCGATGTATATAGGAGGGTGGATGGCGGACAAATGGTTCCACGGCAGACCGAAGGTCGTCACGATCATATCTTTCATCGGGTGCATCCCGGCCCTTTACTTTATCGGACATGTTTCCAAAGGCGATACGAATATGCTTCTACTTGGTTTGGCCATCGGCGGATTCTTTGTCAACCTGGCTTGGGGCATGATGTATTCCTTCCCGTCGCTGCGCTATCCCAAGGAAGTTGTTGGCCGGGCGGTCGGCGTATCGAACGGCGTGGGACAATTCGGCGCCTTTGTTTCCCCCATGATTGCCGGATATCTGGTCGTCACGCTTCCCGATAACACATACGATTTCGGGAATGTGTTCCTGTTCTGGTCAATGCTTGCCTTTGTAGGCGCGATCGCCATCTGTTTCCTCAAAGAGAGATCAATCGTTGATTTCGGCAGTTTCGAATCGCAGAAAGGCGGCGCGATGGAGAAGAAATAACATCCGGTGAAAGCTGGAGGATCAAACGATATCCCGCCGTTCACCGGCAGACAGGAAAAAGGATTTGCGGCTCGGTTTAATGCAAGGATATGAGAGACTGCAGATCCTTTTTCCATTTTTAATGTTTTATGATATTGTTCGCATGATCATAGACGCCATCATTTATCAATAACCGTACAATACATTAAAAGGAAGAGATCATGGATATAGGAAAAGTTGTTGATTCAATACGAGAGACAGCGGTCGTAGGTTTGTGTCAGGAGCTGATTAGAATCATAAGCGTAAACCCTCCCGGAGACGAACTCCCGATCGCCGAGTATGTGGGAGGGATACTCGGCAAGGCAGGGCTGGACGTGGAAATCATCCCTCACGGTCCGGGGAGGGCCAGTCTGCTTGCGGTGCTCAAGAGCAGCCGCAAGATTCAACCGCTCCTCTACAGCGCACATCTCGACACGGTCCCCCTCGGCGTCGAGAAATGGATACATGAACCCTTTGACGCGGTTATTTCGGAAGGAAGGATATGGGGTCGGGGCGCCGCGGATATGAAAGGAGGATTGGCCGCTCTCATCGTTGCTGCAACGGAGCTGGCGCGGTCCGGGTTGCCGTTGCGGGGAGATCTCATTCTTGCGCTCACTGCAGGAGAAGAGGTTGATTCGCTCGGTGCGACTGCTATTGCCTCCCGTACTGAACTTGGGCCTGCTCAGGCCGTGATTATTCCCGAACCCAGCGACAATGACATCTATATCGCTGAGAAAGGCGCTCTGTGGCTGGAGTTGAGCACCCAGGGAAAGACTGCTCATGGGGCGATGCCGGAGCTCGGCGAAAATGCCGTCCTGATGATGGTAGACCTGATAAGAGAACTACAGAAGCTGCAAATCCCGTTTAAAGAGCACCCCATGCTGGGCGGTTTTAGTATGAGTGTGAATACGATACAAGGCGGTATGAAGACGAATGTAGTTCCCGATAACTGTGTGGTGACGGTAGATATGCGCACGGTACCCGGTCAGCGTCACGAAGCAATAGTCGAGTGGGTGAAGGGAATGATTGCCGAATTGAGTCGACGAAATCCCAGTTTCAGGGCATCGGTAAAGGTAACTAATGACCGCCTTCCTGTAGAGACATCGCCTGAAGAGCCTGCTGTCAGACTCTTTGTCGATATTGTGGAAGAGTTGCTGGGCGACCGTCCT
>PLMX01000107.1 GCA_003142635.1 Syntrophaceae bacterium
GAACCGATGGTGTTCCAGTTGTCACGCCAGTGGCATCGCTGGGTAGCTAAGTTCGGAATGGATAACCGCTGAAAGCATCTAAGCGGGAAGCCAACCTCAAGATAAGATATCCCTCCTGATGGAGACATCAGGACTAAAGGCCCCTCGTAGACGACGAGGTTGATAGGTCAGGTGTGTAAGCACAGTAATGTGTTTAGCTTACTGATACTAATCGGCCGTGCGGCTTGACCATAATTTTTATGGTTTCATAGATAGTATCTCAGCAGGTAGTTCATGGTATGCAATTGTTTACATAAATAAGTATATTATTTCGGTGGCTATAGCGGAGAGGACACACCCGTTCCCATCCCGAACACGGAAGTTAAGCTCTCTTGCGCCGATGGTACTGCATGGGTGACTGTGTGGGAGAGTAGGGAGCTGCCGGGATATAATACATGGAACCCCTTCAGAGATGGAGGGGTTTTTTATTTTACAATACAACTGTCACTGTGCTATGTAAACACGATAGGTCAACAATAACTGCGCTGGGAGATATGATGTCATGTCCGGTCATTCCAAATGGAACACGATCAAAAGAAAAAAGGGTGCTGCGGATGCCAAAAGAGGGAAAATATTTACGAAGCTGATCAAAGAAATAACACTGGCAGCAAGGCTCGGCGGTTCTGACCAGGAGGGCAATGCACGGCTCAGACAGGCAATCATGGCGGCGAAAGAAGAAAATATGCCGAAGGATAATATCGACAGGGCCGTCAAGAAAGGAGCCGGGGGAGCCGACGGATCTGCCGGATATGAAGAGGTCGTGTATGAAGGATACGGCCCGGGGGGCGTTGCTGTCCTTGTGGAGGCGATGACGGACAATAAGAACAGGACTGTTGCAGAGGTCCGCCATATTTTTTCAAAACACGGAGGGAACCTCGGTGAAAACGGTTGCGTCTCCTGGATTTTCGAAAAGAAGGGAAGCATACTACTTGACAAGAAGAGCGTCAGCGAAGACGTCCTCATGGAAATAGCTCTTGATGCGGGAGCCGAAGACGTCAGGGAAGAAGAAAACGAATTCGAAGTCGTTACAGATCCTGCCATGTTTGAACAGGTGAAGAAGGCAATGGATGATAAGGGCATCAAGTACATTAAGGGCGAGGTCACGATGATTCCCCAAAATGAGGTCAGACTGGATGCAGACAAGGCGGTGCAGATGCTCAAACTGATGGAAAAAATGGAAGACAACGACGATGTACAGCATGCATACGCCAATTTCGACATACCGGACGACATCATGGAGAAATTCAGTTAGTAGATGGAAAAGGTCTCCGCTTTGAGAGTCTTAGGAATCGATCCAGGCATTCACATAACCGGTTACGCTGTTGTTGAAAAACAAAAAAGCAGTCTCAAACATGTCATGCATGGAGAAATTAAAATGGCAAGAGGTTCGTCTCTGTCGTCACGCCTTTCCATGATATACGATAATTTATTAGAGATCATTAATCAATCGTCGCCCGATGCCATCGTTGTAGAAGATGTTTTCTACGGAAAGAATATAAAAAGTCTCATCAGACAGGGAGAAACGAGGGGCGTAGTTATCCTTGCGGGTGCACGGAGCTCCATACCAGTCTATGAATATACTCCGCTCGAGATTAAGAAGGCAGTTGTAGGGTACGGCAGGGCCGAAAAGCACCAGATCCAGAATATGGTCAAAGCTATATTGAACCTGTCCGATCTTCCTCCTGCCGATGCCGCCGATGCCCTGGCTATCGCCATCTGTCATCACAATTCCCTGAAAATGGTATCAATTTAAAATGATTGCCTTGATAAACGGATTGTTGATCTACAAAGCCACGAGCAGCGTCATCGTGGATGCTAACGGTGTCGGGTACCGTATCTTTGTTCCTCTTACAACCTTTTATACACTGCCCGATATCAATAAACCTGTGACTCTCCATGTTTACACAAATGTACGGCCTGATGCGATCAGTCTTTTCGGATTTGGCACAGGGAGAGAGAAGGATGTGTTCGAGTTAATGCTTTCCGTCTCCGGAATAGGTCCGAAGCTCGCCCTGAATATACTTTCAGGAATTTCCGCGGAAGACCTGATGAAGGCGGTGTCTCACGGAAATCTGAATCAGTTGGTATCCATACCGGGCGTGGGCAAGAAAACGGCGGAGAGAATGATCCTTGAACTCAAAGACAAGATGGTGAAACTCTGCGCATGTGACGTCATCTACAAAGACAATGGCGATATAATGATTCTTGACTCTATGAAAGACGATGCACTGTCTGCTCTTATCAATCTCGGTTATAAGAGTCATAGGGCTCGGGAAGTGGTGGACAAAATCATTAACGAATCGCCTCAATCTCTGAGTCTCGACGTTCTGCTCAAGCAGGCCCTGAAGATTTTAGCCGGTTAGGTTCAGGAGATTTACTTAGTTGGGGAAGTATATATTTTGAAAAACAGGATATCTTAGATGGAGACGAAAAATCCCCTCATAAGTCCCGCGAGCCTGGATGGTGAAAAGGGATACGAAAGCTCTTTGCGTCCGAAAATATTGGCGGAGTATGTCGGGCAGGAGAAGATCAAGGCCAACCTTTCCATGTTTATCGAGGCTGCTAAACGAAGAAAAGATGTTCTCGATCACGTTCTCCTATACGGACCTCCAGGTCTCGGAAAGACTACACTTGCATACATCATGTCCAGAGAGATGGGGGTTGACATCAAGGTAACCTCCGGGCCTGTTGTGGAAAGGCCGGGAGATCTCGCGGCCATCCTCACCAATCTGCATGATCAGGATATCCTGTTTATTGATGAGATCCACAGACTTTCTCATGTCGTTGAAGAAATATTATATCCTGCCATGGAAGATTATCATATCGATATCCTCATCGGCCAGGGTCCATCCGCGCGTTCGATGAAGCTTGAGATACCGAGATTTACTTTAGTGGGTGCGACCACAAGGGCCGGATTGCTGACATCACCTTTGCGGGATCGATTCGGCATGAGTTTCAGACTTGATTTTTATACGGCTTCAGAACTTGCCGTTATAATACATCGATCGGCAGAGATATTGGTAATTAAAATCGACTCTGAAGGTGCGGCGGAATTGGCAAAGCGCTCCCGTGGGACGCCGCGTATAGCAAATCGCCTGCTCAGAAGGGTGAGAGATTTTGCCCAGGTTAAGGGAGAGGGTTTCATTGACGGGAAAGTGGCCGTTGCTGCCCTCGAAATGTTCGAAGTTGATCATAAAGGTTTTGACCAGATGGATAGGAAGATATTGCTGACACTTATTGATAAGTTTAACGGAGGCCCTGTGGGGATCGATAGCCTCTCGGCCGCGATTGGTGAAGAAAGAACTACGATTGAAGACATCTATGAGCCGTATTTGCTGCAGGAAGGCTATCTACAGAGGACGGCGCGGGGCAGGATTGCTACCAAGACGGCATACGATCATTTCAGCCGGGAATGGATGGAAGAAGGACAGAAAGGGCTCTTTTAAACAAATACTAACCCAACTTCGCCAAAATGAC
>PLMX01000247.1 GCA_003142635.1 Syntrophaceae bacterium
TTGAGTCAAGTAGATACCCCAGAAATTATTATTCCTATCCGTTAGGTGAGCCATAAATATTACCTTTGATCCTACCTCGAAATGGTTGCCGTTCCAAAACTTCATAAATGGCTTCTTTCAATTCATTCAATATCTGCTTGGCGTCGCGCAGTAACTCACCCCATTCCTTGCTGTCGTGAGTCAAGATGTAAATTCTAACAGGTCCTCTTTTGGCGTGATACCACTGATAACCTTCTATAAATCCAACAAGCAATTCTTGTTTTTCATCCTTATAATATAGTTTTACTCCATGACGATCAGTATAATGAAATTCTTCTCTTTCTAAGAATCGCTTGAACTTGAATGAAGGGAGGGTGATCCACTCAATTTCGTAATTTGCAAATGTCTCGGTTGAAATACAACGGAAAACGATGTCAATGTTATGTTTTTCGGCCCAGTGCTTGAATTTCTCTGTATCCCAATCGTATTCTGGGTTTAACATCCCACTGTATCCGCACACACCGACAACAAAATCAAACTTTGAAGCTGCAAGTGTACACTGGCCCAAGAATCGTTGGATTTCTCCGTCCGGCCTTCGGCCTTTCGTAAACGATACGAATTTTATTTCGACAGCGAGTTTACCATCCTTAGTATCCTCAGCAACCAGATCGAATTTATTCTGCGTTCCAAACGCATTGACCGTACCCCAGTCCTTGCTCTTCTTCCAGCATTTGGGACAGCCTTCTCGTATGTGCCCTTTGCCTTCACGAGCACTATCACAATCAGGAGCACATCGTACTTTGTTGCCCCATGGGTGGCTATAAAGAAAAATATCTGTACTATTGATGGCAAATACGGTCGGCACTATAAATTTCTGTTCAAAATCATTCTCATTTAATATTAGTTGTTTTTCACGTATCTGATCAATTTTCAATCTGGCAACAAATTCTTCTTTGAATTGTGAGATAGGCATTTGCGAGCTCCATTTAGGAATTTATCTCTCTTACGGTGCAGTATCGCAGTCGTCTGCTATGTTAACCATTATTATTTGCAGAATTTGCAAAGGATAAAGATGATGGTTCTATTTATTTTCTTTTCTAAGTCACGAGATTGAGAAATGATGAATGCCAGAGAATTAAGCCGAGTCCTTGATGCCACCTATTATGACGCGGGACGGTGACCTCTTATTATGATGCAATTCCGATAATTATTAATGGCACGGCGGGGACGCCCCGTCCCTGTCGGACGACATTATAAAGCTCGCCCTCATAGTAGGCAATACCAGAACTCATTTGCGCTTGGAGTGATTTCATGGGAAGAATCTCAATGCCAACGTCAATATAGTAACCGACACAAGAGGCAAGATGTTTACAAAGCCAATTCAGTGATCACGCCCTCGATTGTGTGTTTCTGAAATTGGGCGTATATCCACCACGATACTGCAGTGAATACGAGCAGTATTCCGGCAGTCATGGAAGCAAGAAAGAATAACCGGTATGTCTTTTGCTCATCCGGAGCAGCGGGAGGGTTAGCCCGTTCACATACACCCTTGTAGTATGAATGAGCTGTTCTCGTTACAACGAGTATAAATAGAAGAGCAAAGAAGAAAGGTCCGTAAAGAATGCTCGCATTTGTAAGAACTTCCAACCATTTTACGGTATCGCTCGTTATCATGCTATCCCCCTTCTGATTTTTCTAAACTGCATTGAGCATTCGCCTTGTCTATTGTCAGTCAAAACACAAAACCCCGCTTTCTTTTGAAAAACGGGGTTTCAATAATCTCTTCATGGCACCACCCTTACAAAACAAAAAGGGTTCAGATTAATTGTTAACCTTTTGACGATGCCTTATTTAAATATGCCTCTTCTTGTGCTCCTAAATCTTTGAAAAGTCAAGAGACAAATTTTATTTATAGTCATTTAACGAGCTATGGCCGATAAACGCGGGCGGAATCGAGGGCACGGTACCTAAAGCAGCGGTATCTTCTTCGGGGGGCTCCGAGAAGGCGTACAACGTCGCCACGGCTTCGGTAAAGTAAAAGGTCACAAATGTTTCGTCATCTGCCCCCTTTCGTCCTTTTTCCTAATTGCCATCCGTCATTTCCTGTCTTTGATCAGATTTACGACTACCTTGGTCAAAATATCCTTCTGGTTCGGGTTGCTTTCCGCAATCATCAGCGTGATGGCGACCAGCGCGTTGTCGGCAATGTGCCTGGAACCGTCGGCGCGGTAAAGGATGCCGTTCTTCTCCATGAACCAGAGAAACAGGGCGGCGGCAATGCGCTTGTTTCCATACTACGAAACTGTGGTTCTTGACGAGAAAATAGAGTAGGTGTGCCGCCTTTTCTTCCAGGCTCGGATACAGGTCTTTGCCGTCGAAGGATTGCATCACCGCGCCCAGCGATCCGCGCAGGCTTTGATCTTTTTCCCTTCCGAACAGATCCGATCCGCCGAATTTGCGGCGAAGCTCCCCGATAACGGCCGTCGCCTCATCATAGTCGATACCCCTGGCTTCTTCCGGTTTCAGGCGGGCGACGGAAACCCGCTGGTGATCATAATCATCCAGCAGATCGAGGGCGGAGGCATAGTCCGTCACCACGCGCAGCAGCGCACGGGCCTGGTCCGATGTCACATCGTGCCGCGCCAGGACCTGCCCAACCAGCTTCAACGACTGCTGGAGCTCTTTCAGGCGTTTTGCATTGACGGAATATCCTCTGACCAGGTGATCCCGCAACACCCGGGTCGCCCAGATGCGAAACTGCGTGCCGCGCATGGAATTAACGCGATAACCGACGGAAAGGATGGCGTCGAGATTGAAATACTCGACTTTGTACGTTTTGCCGTCCACGGCAGTTGTTGCAAAAAATGCAACAACTGACTCCCGGTCGAGTTCGCCTTCCCGGAACACATTGCTCAGATGTCTGGAAATAACGGACTTGTCTCGCTCGAACACCGCGGCGATCTGGTTAAGATTAAGCCAAAGGGATTCCTTCTCCAGACGCACTTCAAGGCGTCCCACTCCCTCTCCGGGTTGGTAGATGACGATCTCGCCCCTGCCGCCATCGATGGTCTTGGTCTTTCCCAGCAGTTTCTTTTCTCTTTTTGCCATTTCATAATTCTCCGCTGAATGCCCGGCGCAGCAAGACCACCAGAAGGGCGTTGATGGTTTGCAGTTCCTCTTCCGCCGACTCGCTGGCCTTTTCCACCGATGCCATCTGTTCCTTGAGCTCAGCCGCGATGCGCTGCTGCTCGGCAATGGACGGGAGGGGAACTGGCATCTTTCGCATTGTCGACGCGCTTATACTTACCTGGCCTATCGCTCGCGCCATATTCTCCTCGATAAACCTTCTACTTCGCGAGAATTGATAACGGCTGACACAAAGCGCGAATCTGCTGTTTCCTTAAGTAGTGAGTCATTTGTCCCCTTTTATTGCTTCAATTGGTGAAGCAATTATGTTCTTTATTAGCTTCATTGCTAAGTCCATTGTCAAGGCATCTTGAGCAGTCTCTCGCTGCGCCAAACCCGAACAATTCTCACCCGGCTTTTATCATGGCGGTAAACGATGCGGAAGGGTGGATAGATGATTTCCCGCAGATTCATAATTCCAAACTCCGGCACAACACGTCCACTTTCACGAAAATCAGCAAGCCTTTCCACCTGGGAAATGATTTCCCTCAATAACTTTTCGCCAACAGCAGGGACTTGTTGATCGACATACCAGTTGCGGATTGCCTCCAGATCCTTGACCGCTGATTCAGCAAATGTAATCGTTCTTTTTCGCGGCATAGTTAGCCACTCAGTCCAAGGCGCTTTTTTACATCCGCCAGGCTCTTTTCCCGTCCCTCTTCCAAGTCCATCAATCCCTGCACAACGCTGCGCAGGAATGCCTGTTCTTCTTCTTTTGCTTCATAGTTCTTCAGCGATTGGACAATGGCAACGCCTCTTCCCCGACTGGTCAAGAGTACCGGCCGGGAGGTTTTGTCTACCTGATTAACAATCCGGCCCGGATTGACCTTCAGATCGCTAATGGGAACGATATCTTCGGAATATTTTACATTTGATTCCATGGGAGCCTCCTCAACGGTCTCTGAATGGCACTGATAATAGCACCTGTTAGATGACCTGTCAAATAGTTTCATCTTAAAGGGAAGAGGTTATTGAGAAGTGACTGTAAAGTTGATAGACAGGGGCGCCCGTTTTGTACACTGGCACCCCTGTCTTGTTGTGTCGTTGGGCACGAGACCGGTGCCGGATTATTTGCTGATTTCGCTCTGCGGACTCATCCGGCGATGTCGAAACGGTCAAGGTTCATGACTCTGTTCCACACCGCTACAAAGTCGTGCAGGAACTTCTCCTGGGCGTCTTCAGATCCGTAGACTTCCGCCAAGGCCCGGAGTTGGGAGTTCGAACCGAAGATTAGGTCGACACGGGTGCCGGTCCACTTGAGTGCGCCCGTTGCGCGATCATGACCCTCGAATACGTCATCGTTTTCCGCGGTTGCCTTCCACGTCGTGCCCATGTCGAGCAGATTCACGAAGAAGTCGTTGGTGAGCGTTTCTGGCCGCTTCGTGAAGACGCCGTGCCGGGACCCTCCGAAGTTGGTCTTCAGGACGCGCATGCCACCCACGAGCACCGTCATTTCGGGTGCGGTCAGCGTCAGCAATTGTGCACGATCAACCAGCAGTTCCTCTGGCCTTACTGCATATTTAGCTTTTAGATAGTTACGGAACCCGTCTGCAGCCGGTTCGAGTACGGTGAATGACTTCGCGTCGGTTTGCTCCTGCGACGCATCCATGCGTCCCGGCGTGAAGGGAACCATCACCTCGTGACCAGCATTCTTCGCAGCCTGCTCGACGCCCGCGCAACCGGCCAGAACAATCAGGTCAGCCAGCGATACCTTNNGCCAGACGAATGCGGGCACCGTTAGCACCGCCGCGCTTGTCGGAGCCACGGAAGGTGGACGCCGACGCCCATGCGGTCGAAACCAGCGCCGACACAGACAGGCCGGAAGCCAGGATCTTGCCCTTTAGGGAGAGGATGTCTTGTGCATCAATCAGTTTGTGATTGACGGCAGGGATGGGGTCTTGCCAGATGAGCTCTTCGGCCGGAACCTCCGGGCCGAGATAGCGTGCGCGCGGGCCCATGTCGCGGTGCGTCAGCTTGAACCACGCCCGGGCGAACGCGTCCGCGAGCTGATCCGGATGCTCGTAGAGGCGCCTTGAGATATTTTCGTAAACAGGGTCGAACCGCAGAGCGAGGTCCGTCGTCAGCATGGATGGCGCGTGACGCTTTGACGGGTCATGCGGATCCGGCACGGTACCGGCGCCTGCGTCACCCTTCGGCTTCCACTGGTGCGCGCCAGCCGGGCTCTTCGTCAGTTCCCATTCGAAGCTGAAAAGGATCCGGAAGAAGTTGTTGCTCCACTTCGTGGGAGTGTTGGTCCAGATGACTTCCAGGCCGCTGGTGATCGCGTCGCCGCCTTTGCCCGTGCCAAAGCTGCTCTTCCAGCCAAGGCCCTGCTCCTCGATGCCGGCCGCTTCGGGCTCAGGCCCAACATGTTTCGCATCACCGGCGCCGTGGGTCTTGCCGAAGGCGTGGCCGCCCGCGATGAGGGCCACCGTCTCCTCGTCGTTCATCGCCATGCGNNCTCGCGGATATCCCGCGCCGCAGCGATCGGGTCCGGGTTGCCGTTCGGGCCTTCCGGGTTGACGTAAATTAGGCCCATCTGCACGGCGGCGAGGGGATTCTCGAGTTCCCGGTCACCGGTGTAGCGCTTGTCACCCAGCCACTCGCTCTCGGAGCCCCAGTAGATGTCCTTTTCCGGTTCCCAGACGTCCTCACGCCCGCCGGCGAAACCGAAGGTCTTGAAACCCATCGATTCCAGGGCGACGTTGCCGGTGAGGATCATCAGGTCGGCCCAGGAAATCTTGCGGCCGTACTTCTGCTTGATCGGCCAGAGCAATCGGCGCGCCTTGTCGAGGTTCGCATTGTCGGGCCAGCTGTTGAGTGGTGCAAAGCGCTGGCTGCCGTTGCCTGCGCCGCCGCGTCCGTCGCCGATGCGGTAGGTACCGGCGCTGTGCCACGCCATACGGATGAACAAAGGTCCGTAGTGGTCGAAGTCCGCAGGCCACCAGTCCTGCGACTTCGTCATCAGTTCACGGAGGTCCTTCTTCACGGCCTCCAAGTCGAGACTCTTGAACTCCTTAGCGTAGTTGAAATCCTCGCCCATCGGATTGGACTTGGAGGAATGCTGGTGCAGGATATCGAGCTTCAACTGGTTCGGCCACCAGTCTCGGTTCGTCGTGCCGCTGCCGGCAGTCTGTTGGTGAGCCCTGCCCGTTACCGGTGACTTGCTTTCTTCATTCATAATATTTCCTCCTTTCGTTGTGTGAATTGTTGAACAGCGCTGCTATTAATAATAGTGTTTCGCTGCCCATCCAGCTAACAATTAATATACGAACTTCGTTCTTTCCGATTAATTTCTATTCATTTTTTTTCAAATCATTTTAAACTTTGATTTACATTTTTTTAACAAATCCGGAACCATCCCAGATCAGATTCCAAAAAAAATAGCTCCCCTGTCACGGAACCTGCCGGCGTTTCTTATCCTGCCTGCAATCTCGACAGTATCCGTAATATTCCAACCTGCTATTGGTGACGACAAAACCAGTTCTTCTTGTCATATCCTTCTGGTCAACAGAGGGACGAATTTTGTAATCCATGATCTTCCCGCATCTTTCACAGATCAGATTGATGTGCTCGTCAAGATTACTCTCGCATCGGTTCTCCACTCCGTCGAACTGAAGAGTTTTGATGACGCCGTGCCGCGAAAATTCATTGATGGTCGCATAGGTTGTAGACAGGCTTAAGCTCCTGCTCTTCTTTCTTGCTTCCTTGTATATAAGGCCAGCCCCGGGATGAAGATGCCCCTTCTCAATCAGCACTTCAATGATAGCGAGTCTTTGAGGGGTGACTCTTAATCCGCTCTCTTTCAATTTTTGAATGATTGCGTCTTTTGTCATCATATTTTATCTGGAATCATTCCGGACTTCTATAGTAGATACTCTATACTGTTGCTTGTCAAGACAATCTGCGAAGAGATCTTTTTGCCTTACCGCTTCAAGACGCCCAGGCCATTTATTGCAAGACCTAACCACATTTCTTGACGAGATTAGTGTATTTCGAAGCTAAAAATGAGGGGAAGACTTATTTTAATCTGCCGCGTCTGTGATAAACTAATCAATAATAATTAAAGGAGGTGACACCGATGGCGCGATATTGTGTAGACCCTGTCTGCAAGTCCAAAGTCGAGGAAGAAAAGGCGGCGCACAGCAGTGAACACAAAGGGAAAAAAGTTTACTTCTGCTCCCCGAAATGTAAAGAGACGTTCGAAAAGAATCCCCTGCAGTATATGGCTGAAAATCTGAGAACGGGCGCTTGATCAGAAGTTCACTTTTCTGATTTGTTATCTCTGCCTGGGAAGCGTTTCGTACCTTAAACCGCCCCTTCGCCCGGCAGAGGTAATACTAATTAGAAAGGACAGAGCAACCATAAAAATGATGGATGCAGAAGAACAGAAAACAAGTTAGATGTACTTGGAGGTAGCAAAGCAGGAAAGGCAGAGTCGATTGGCTCTGCCTTTTTTGTCTCGTCTAACGATTGACTGAACAGCAACCAAGCAACAGACTACTTCGTCGGACTGTAGTATCGTCCGTTCACTTCATCCCCGATGATTGCAAAATTGGCATGCGATTCTGATAGCGGGTCGGATTTCCATGAGAAGCCTATTGACGGAACCTTAACTTGCGCCTCAAGCTGTGATGCAGCGCGATAGCCTTCCACACGAAATTGTTTCTGCGGATCATCATAAACGATTTTTTCGTCTGTCGCCTTCCATATCATCTTAAAACTCATAACGGCCGGCATGCCGACGGCCTCAAGGGCGGGCCACCTGGGTTGATCGACAACAGCAATGTCTTTCATCTCAAGTGTTGCTGTCTGTCCGTCGGGACTGATGATCAGGCCCCCTTCAGGAACCGGAACCACCCAATACAACCCGGAAGGCGAAATAGGGGGATGAAAATCGTGAATCTGGTTTGCAGGGGCAGCCTGCCCCTGGAACAAGGTGAGTCATATATGAGTGAATGTGCCTGTCTGCGGAGTGCGCCCGGCAAAGTATTCTCCCTGCATATATCCGTAATCGGTTGTCGGCGTGCCGAACGCAATCCTGTTGCCTTTATTGTCGGTGCCCATACCGACGAAACCGGCGCACCGGGCGACCCGTCCTTTGAAATGGAAAATGTGCGACGGTTCCAAGTTTGGGCCGGCCGGCTGGTTATGACTGCCGTTCTTATCCAGCCAGGGTATCGGATAGGGATCGGTGCTGCCATTGTATGTAAGCAGCTTTGATTTGGGCGGTCGCTTATTGGCAGCAACGCCGTCATCAGAAAGCAATAGCAATGCTGATCCTGCTGAAGCAACACTTACCGTGGTACGTAGAAAACTACGCCTTGTGTAGGATGAACGAACATCACTTGTAGAACTCATTGTCTTCCTCCTTCAAATGATTTACTTATAGTAACCGCAGGTAATTATGACGTCACCGACTTTTTCAAAAATATATTTGAAGCTCTCCGCAGCAAGCGAAGGTGTTTGCGCTCGCTGCCGCATTCAAGACCTGGCCCCGGAAGCCCCAGCGGCAATACCTGACAGGGATTGTTTTACCCACATCAGTGGCCACAAGAAGAGTCTTGTCATTGACGAGCTATTTCGGGTTCAATCTCCTTCATGGCTATATTCCTTGTATGCCCCGCAGCATATAATGATGTCGCCCTCTTTCTGGCAGTAAGTCGTCTTGTGCTCGTATTCTTTCGTTTCCGGATTCAGATACACATAATCGACCCATCCGGAACCCTTCGAGTTCGCCTTTTCCACTATCTCCTTGCGGAACAACTTCCCTTCGCTGTCAGGAACGGCAATCAGATTTGTTCCGATCAGTGTCGGATTTTTCGGGTGAGCGACCATAACGCCCCGAAGGTCGTATGCGAATACATATGTTTCGCCCTTGTCGAACATCCCCCTGGGCTTATTGATTTCTGCAATCGCCTTCTCTTTACCCTGATATTTTACATACGCGACCGCTTTCTTCACCAGGGCCTTTGCATCGTCTTTACCAGAAGCGCATGATAAAACTGTGAATGCAAACAATCCGATCAATCCAATTACAATTGAAACTGATACAGCTTTTTTCATGGTTCTCTCCTCGCCTTATTTTTAAGTTGCTAACGACTGTTATAAACGTAGAACACATCAAGCCTGATCGACTGCCGCCTCGACATCAGGTACCTCGACGCCTTCAACAATTAGTTCGGGCTCCTCCGCTTCGAGATCAGTTTCATTGTTCAGCATCCGCGTCATCCTGTCCTTATCGAGTTCCTTCTCCCAGCTGGAGACTACGAGAGTCGCCACACCATTACCGACCAGGTTGGTCAGGGCACGGGCCTCGGACATGAAACGGTCGACGCCCAAAATCAGCGCCAGACCGGCCACCGGGATGGTCGGAATGGCAGCAAAGGTTGCTGCCAAGGTAATGAAGCCGCTTCCTGTAACCCCGGCCGCACCCTTTGAAGTCAGCAACAGCACACCCAGAATGGTAAGGGTCTGGATCAAGGTCAGCGGTGTATTGGTGGCCTGAGCCACGAAGAGTGCCGCCATTGTCAGGTAGATGGAGGTGCCGTCAAGGTTGAAAGAGTAGCCGGTGGGAATGACAAGACCTACCACTGGCTTGGAGCAGCCCAGATTCTCAAGCTTGGCCATCATGCGCGGCAGAACCGACTCTGATGAGGAGGTTCCCAGCACAATCAACAACTCTTCTTTGATGTACTTGATGAATTTGAGGATATTGAATCCACATAGTTTTCCGATTGCGCCCAGCACTATGAAGATAAACAACAGGCATGTCAGATAGAAGCTGCCCATCAGCATACCCAGCTTGGACAGGGAGCCGAGACCGAATTTGCCGATGGTAAAGGCCATGGCGCCGAAGGCGCCGATGGGAGCAGCCTTCATGATAATGTTTACGATGCCGAACAGTACATGTGTAACCTCGTCGATCAGCTTAATGACCGGCTTGCCGCGCTGACCGAGCATGGAAAGCGCAAAGCCGAACATGAGGGAAAAGAACAGTACCTGCAGAATATCACCTTTGGCAAAGGCATCCACTACTGTGTTGGGAATAATGTTCATCAAAAAGTCAACCGTGCGCTGCGAATCCGCCTTCGCTGTGTAAGTCGTCAGCGCTCTGGTATCCAGCTTGGAGACGTCGGCATTCATGCCCGCCCCCGGCTGAACGATGCTGACCACCAGCAGACCGATTGTCAAAGCAATTGTCGAGACGGCTTCAAAATAGAGCAGCGCCTTGGCGCCGACCCGACCGACCTTCTTCATGTCCTCCATGCCGGCGATGCCGGATACCACGGTACAGAAGATAACCGGTGCGATGATCATCTTGATCAACTTGATGAAACCGTCGCCAAGCGGTTTCATGGCCGCGCCGGTTTCGGGGTAGAAATGCCCGAGCAGAATACCTATGGAGATCGCCGTCAACACCTGGAAGTACAGATGCTGATAAATTCTTTTCACTTTCATAGCGCATCCTCCCACGTCATTGATATGATCCAGCAGCCTGCAATCGTCCTATCTATCTTGGTGCAGGCCTGACACTTTCCGTATTGCCGACATACGAATAGGATTCCCTAAAAATCGTTGATAAGACATTGCTTTTTCACGGTGGGAGTATATGAACAAGGATTTTGTGTGTCAATGAAATTATGACCAGAAGATGTGGCGGGATCGGCGTAAATCCTTATGCATTGAAACCTTGTATTCCAGCATAGAGAACGGGAAAGGCAAGGATTACTGCTTCCCTTCCCCGTTAAAAAGATATAATCACATTGTCTACTTGTAGTAGCCGCAGATAATAATCACGTCACCGATTCTTTCAAAAAAAGTCCTCTTCGGCTCGATCTTCCTCGTCTGGGGATTCATCCATTTGTAATCCATGACCCCTTTGTTATTTACCTTTGTATCATCGATTATGGCCTTGATGAACTTCTTCCCGGCCGCGTCTTCGCGATCGATCAGGGATTGCCCGATAAGCTTTGGGTCTGCCCCGTGTGCCAGGATGTTGCCGTCGGGATCGATCACATAGATATAGAGATCGCTGTGAACAAACCTGCCCTTGGGGTTGTTGAACTGGGCAAAGGCCTTGTCCCTGCCGTTTGCCTTATAGTAGGTAACAGCCCGGGAGAGCAGCGCCTTGGCGTCATTTGCCAATCCTTTTTCCTCCGCATAGGCGCCGCCCACGCATAGAAGCCCGATCATAATCCCCGCCAAAATAATTTTCTCAATTCCTATTCTTTTAAACGCCGTTATGGTCTCCATTTTCCGTCCTCCAAAACCTGATACTGATTCTGTCAATCATTTTTCTGTCTCTATTAATGACATCTTTTAAAATATTTGCAAGAATATTTGAAGATACTTTATGAAAGGGTCTTGCGTACCTTCTTTTTTGCTTAGCTATTCTTTTACAGTTGATTGAG
>PLMX01000161.1 GCA_003142635.1 Syntrophaceae bacterium
CTCATTAGTGTCTGAATTGCAAGTTCTCACCGGCATTCCTTGACATACAATCGGCTTCTCTTTATACTCTCGCCCGTGTTCTTTGCCCGGAGCGCCGGGAATGTCTGAACACTTGGGAGAAGAACCATGAAAAGTCTCGGAACGCGTTTCCTTCTGCCTTTTGGATTGCTCGCAGTCCTTTTTTCCGTGTTTATTCTTTATCAAACCTACGACGCAAGCCGAAAACACGCCAACGAACTCGTTAATCAGCAGGCCGACCTGGCTCTCGAATTTGATCTCGCGATTCGCAACTATGTGGGACAGAAGATCAGGCCCAATGTGGAGAAGCTCATGGGCAGGGACAGCTTCAACCCGGAGACAATGTCCACTTCTTATATTTCGAGAAACATATTTGAAGACGTGAGAAAGAAATTCCCCGATTATATCATCCGCTTCTCTTCAGAAAACCCGCGCAACCCCGCCAATCTGGCCGACGCGGAAGAACTGAAGATGATAAATTACTTCCGTTCAAATCCTCAATTCAAGAGACGCACCGACAAGATAGAAATTAACGGCCGGCTTTACCTCGTTCATTTCACGCCCAGGTTTCTGAAGGGCGAATGCATGCGCTGCCATGGCGACCCTAAGGACGCCCCGGCGGAACTTGTGAAGCGGTATGGACCAAAGGGAAGTTTCTACCGGAAGGTGGGAGATGTGGCAGGGCTTGATATGGTCGCAGTTCCCATAGAGAAGGTGAATGCCGCCCTCGCCGCCGACATGCGTCACCAGACGCTCATTCTGGTAGCAGGCCTTGCCGTCCTCTTCGGATTGATCATAGTTGTTTTCAGATTCCTGGTTACGAGGCGCCTGGCCGCCATCTCCCGCCATTTTCAGGATATCGCCTCGCACACCGAGAGCCCGTGGATGACGCCGGTCGCAGTCACAGGGACCGACGAGATCAGCGTCCTTGGTTCCGCCTTCAACAAACTGCTCGAACAACTGCGCGCCTCTCATGCCTCGCTCGAAAAGCGCGTCGACGAGCGTACCGCCGAGTTGGGACAGACCAATGCGGAATTGCGCAAGGAGGCAGTGATACGCAGGCAGATAGAAGATGATTTAAGAAAATATTCCGAAGAAATCAGCGATCTCTATAACAACGCCCCGTGCGGCTATCATTCTCTGGGACCCGATGGCACCTTCCTGCAAATGAATGACACGGAGCTCCGATGGCTGGGCTACACCCGGGAGGAAGTCATCGGCAAGATGAAATGGAGTGAGTTCTTAGCCCCTGAGTATCTGGGCGTTTACCATAAGACGTTTCCTGTTCTCAAGGAGCGGGGATGGATGGACAACCTTGAGTTCGAACTCACCCGTAAGGATGGCACTAGACTACCCGTGCTTTTGAATGCCACGGCCATTAAAGACAATGAGGGCAGGTACATCATGAGCCGCTCCACCTTATTCGACATTACCGAGCGCAGGCAAGCCGAACAGGAACGAAAGATACTGGAGGAGCGCCTGCAGAGAGCGGAGAAAATGGAGGCGTTAGGCACGCTGGCAGGCGGAGTCGCACACGATCTCAATAATGTTCTCGGCATCGTAGTTGGTTATTCAGAGCTGCTTCTCGAGAGGATCGACGAATCAAGCGCGATAAGACCGCATATCGTAAATATCATGAGCGGCGGCCAGAGGGCTGCTGCTATTGTTCAGGACCTGCTGACTCTGGCACGAAGAGGAGTACATACCGGCAAGGTTATTAATCTGAACAACATCCTGACTGATTTCCAGAAGTCTCCCGAGTTTGAGAAGATGTGCTCATTTTATCCGGACGTTCACGTAAAGACCAGCATCGGGGAAGACCTGTTAAACATCGTGGGGTCGCCTGTCCATCTCGAGAAGACTGTTATGAACCTCGTTTCCAATGCCGCCGAGGCTATGCCGAAGGGAGGCACATTGACTATTTCGACCTTCAACCAGTACCTCGACAAACCCATCCAGGGATATGACGCCGTCAGAGAGGGTGACTATGTTGTTCTTGCCGTGTCCGACACGGGGGAAGGCATACCGGCAGCCGATTTGAAGCGTATTTTCGAGCCGTTCTATACGAAAAAGGTTATGGGTAGAAGCGGTACCGGCTTAGGATTGGCGGTTGTCTGGGGGACGGTGAAAGACCATGATGGCTATATCGACGTTAAGAGCGAGGAAGGAAAAGGGAGCATCTTCACCCTCTACTTCCCGGTTACCAGGGAGGACATTGTCAGTGATCAAAAGGCTGTATTGCCTGAATCATACGCGGGCAGAGGGGAATCGATTCTGGTAGTCGATGATGTGAAGGAACAAAGGGAACTGGCCGCGAGCATGCTGACGAGGCTCGGCTATGAAGTTAATGCCGCGGGAAGCGGGGAAGAAGCTATCCTATACCTCAAGACGCACCGCGTTGATCTTATGGTCCTCGACATGATTATGGACCCCGGCATTGACGGGCTCGAAACATATCAGCGGGTTGTCAGAACCAACCCGAAGCAGAAAGCCATCATTGTGAGCGGATTTTCTGAAACGAATCGGGTCAAGAAGGCCCAGGAGTTGGGAGCCGGCGCCTATGTCAAGAAGCCTTATGTGCTGGAAAGGATCGGTTTGGCCGTGAGAAATGAACTTGACAGGTCATCAAACCGATCTATCGCGCGTTTACTCTCAATGACCCCACATCATAAAATAAAATGAGCCACTTACTTCAGGGGGAAGAGTCTCAAACTTTTTTCGATTTCGCCCAGCTGCTTCTCCGGCGCTGCGGCGACATTAGGCCTGGATTTTTGCAGGCCTTTATGCAAACATCTCCACTCACGATGTTTAGCTTACGAATGCCTGACAGAAGTGCAATAAAAAAGGAGGTCATGTATGAGAAAAAGAATTTTGTTTTTTCCGATTGTTGTGAGCCTTATCTTTGCCGTGTCGGCATTTGCGGCGCCCAATTATCAGGAGGGGCTCTGGGAGATGACGACCACGATGAATATGCCGGGCATGCCGAAGGAAATGATGCACCCCATGAAGAATACGGTCTGCATGACTAAGGAGAATGCCGTGCCGCAGCCGCAGCAAAAAGGCGAGCAGCAGTGCAAGATGACAGACCAGAAGACGGTCGGCAACAAGGTCTCCTGGACCATGACCTGCAAGAATGGCACGGTCAGCAAGGGTGACATAACCTACAGCAAGACCTCATTCACCGGGTCCCAGACTATGATGACTAATCAAAGCGGAAGGCAGACGACCGTAAAGAGCACAATGAGCGGCAAGTACATAGGTCCGTGCACTAAGTAAGGTCTTAGAACTGAAATCAGTGACGTCGCAAAAAGACCCGGGGGGGTAATACCAATTTCCGACGCTGGTATTACGTCCCCGGGTTTCCCTATTTTGCTGTTGCCACACTATCTTAACTTTGACGGCATCTATGAAAAATTGGAACGTGATCTAATATAATTTTGCGTGTCCAGTGTGCTTCAGTGTTATGTCCCCGCGTCTTCAGTTACATTTGCATATCCATCCGTCATGGCGGCTCCGATAAAAATTGGTTAGCCGGAATTTTGTGGAGCCTTTTTAATTGACATTTTTTTGCCTTCTGCATTATTGTCTCCCACAGTTGCAGCACACATCTATCAGAAAGGAAGATATCGCGGCATGTATGAAAAGAAACCCTGGCTGAAATTTTACGGCGACATCCCGGCGTCCATCAGTTACCCGCGCGTGACCATGTATGAAGCGGTCATGAAGACCATGGAACGGTGCCCGGATGCCGTCGCTTATGATTTTTTCGGGTATTCCTCAACTTACAGGCAGTTCAGCCGCGACATCGACCGGTGCGCGGATGCGCTGGCCGCTCTCGGCATGAACAAGGGGGATCGGATTACCATCTCCATGCCTACGACACCGCAAGGGATCATCTGCTTTTACGCAGCAAACAAACTCGGCGCCGTTGCGGCGATGATTCATCCTCTTTCCACGGCAAATGAGATCGAGTTCTATCTTAACTCGAGCGGGAGCCGCTTTGCCCTGACCCTCGATGCATTCTACGGCAAATTCAGGGAGGTCAAAGACAGAACACCACTCGAAACCCTGATTCTGACCCGCATACCTGATTATCTTAAAGGAATAAAAAAAATCGGTTTCAACCTTACGAAGGGAAGAAATATCCCGCGGGTTCCCAAAGACCCCATGGTGAAGTGGTGGGGGGAACTCATGAAAGGCCGTTACCCGAAGGCGCCTAAGGGACGGATGGACACGGATGAGATGGCCGTTATCCTCTACAGCGGCGGAACAACGGGCATCCCCAAAGGAATCATGCTTTCCAACATGAACTTCATCAGCGAAGGCATGCAGGTCTCCGTTATCGGCGGCCTCTCGGAAAAGGACACCATCCTCGCCATCCTTCCTATCTTTCACGGCTTCGGCCTCGGCGTTTGCATAAACGCCTGCTTCATGGGCGGCGCGAGGAGTCTCCTCGTTCCGCAGTTCACGCCGGATGATGTGGCCCAACTGATCAAGAAGAGGCGTCCCACTTTCGTAATCGGAGTGCCCACCCTTTTTGACGCCCTCGGCAGGAATCCAGGTTTCCAGAAGGCAGATCTCAGTTGTCTCAGGGCCACCTTCAGCGGCGCCGACACCCTGCCGCGGCCCGTCAAGGAGCGCTTCGAAAAGATCGTTAGAGAACGGGGCGGGACATGCCAGCTCCTCGAAGGGTATGGCCTCACGGAAGCGGTGACGGCTATCATGGTTACTCCTTTTGACCAATACCGGGAAGGAAGCATCGGCCTGCCTTTCCCGGATATGCTGGCCAAGATCGTGCGGGCCGAAACACTGGAGGAAGCAGCTCCCGGTGAGGAAGGCGAGATATGCATCCACGGCCCGGCGGTTATGCTCGGCTATCTCGATAACCCGGAGGAAACAGCCGAGACGCTGAAGACGCACCCCGATGGAAAGATATGGCTGCACACCGGCGATATAGGCACCATGGACGAGGACGGCTTTTTTTATTTCAAGGTCAGACGCAAACGGATGATCAAATCTTCCGGTATGAACGTCTATCCCGCCCAGGTGGAAGACGTCCTGTGCCTGCATCCCGAGGTAGACGGGGCATGCATCATCGGTGTTCCGGACGAAGCCCAGGTGCAGCGCGTAAAGGGCTTCGTGGTCCTGAAGGACCCGGAGAAGGCGGGCCCGGAGATGGAGAGCGCGCTCATCGATCACTGCCGGGAGCATCTCATCAAGTGGAGCTGCCCGCGCGAGATTGAATTCCGCAAGACCCTGCCTAAGACCATTGTCGGCAAGATCGCCTACAAGGTTCTCGAGGAGGAAGAGATCGCATATCTAAAGAATTCAGGGAAATATGCAGGAGAGTGAAATGAGGAGATTCGTGAATGAAAGAAGCGGATGAATTCCACGCGATACTGAAAGACCCCGTATCATACGGCAGGAAGATGAAGGAACAAGGCCGGAAGATCGTCGGATACTTCTGTTCCTACACACCGGAAGAGATCATATATGCCGCGGGTGCGCATCCCTTCAGGATTTTCGCCTCAGGCGAAAACATTCACTTTGCCGACGCGCATTTTCAATCCTACTGCTGCTCTCTTGTGCGGGGAGCCCTCGAAGGGGCGCTGGCAGGCAATCTTGATTTCCTCGATGGGGCCGTTTTCCCGCACACCTGTGATTCGATCCAGAGGCTTTCTGACATATGGCGCATGAATGTGAAAGGACCTTTCCATGCCGACATAGTGCTGCCTGTGAAGCTGGACACAGAAAGCGCCAGGTCATACATGATCGATGTCCTGAGAAAATTCAGGAAGGACCTTGCCTCGCACCTGCGTGTGGAGATCACGGACGATATGTTGAAGAACGCCATTGGGACCTTCAACACCATCAGGCGTTCTCTCAAGAGGCTCTATGAACTGAAAGCAGAAAACCCCGGAATCATCAGCGGCAGAGATGTCTATGCCATTGTCAAGGCTTCCATGATGATGGACCGGGACCATCTTACCGAGGCACTTCCTGCAGTCATCGGGGAACTGGAAAAGAAGAAGGGGAATGCAGAATTGTATGCAGGCAAGCGTATAGTCCTTGCCGGAGGCATCTGTAACCACCCCGATATCTACCGGATCATAGAAGATGCCGGCGCGGTCGTCGTCTGGGATGATTTCTGCACCGGCTCAAGATATTTTGAGGAATCGGTAAAAGATAACGCAGATCCCATGGCCGCTATCGCCGGACGTTATATTGAGAGGCCCGTATGCCCGGCAAAGCATGCCGGGATATTTACACGGGGCGAAAATCTTCTGAAGATTGCAAAAGAAAAAGACGCCCGCGGTGTCGTCTTCTTATTCCTCAAGTTCTGCGACCCCCATGCCTTTGACTATCCCTACATGAAGGAATTTCTCGACAGGGAAGGCATCCCGAGCATGATGCTCGAAGTGGAGGATCAGCTCCCTTCCGAAGGCCAGTTGCGCACACGTTTTGAGACATTCGTCGATATGTTATGAAATATTTTATTCAATGATAAAACGGAAGTGAGACGTCTATGAATAAGATGCCGGAGATCGTGCTCTTCTTTCTTGCGAAGATCAAAAAACTTGCCCTCCATTTCAAGAAGAAAAAGAAGATGAAAGAGATCATGATGGTCTATTACATGGAGGCAAAGAGCGCCCGCATCAGCGGGAGGAAGGTTGCCTGGATTACGAGCGGCGGCCCCGTCGAACCCCTCATCGCAATGGATGTAATTCCGGTTTATCCGGAGAATCATGGGGCCATGATCGGGGCGAGCAAGATGGGGACGGACCTTTGTGAAAAGTCTGAATCCATGGGATATTCAAGCGACCTCTGTTCCTACGCCCGCTCTGATATCGCCTGTGCAACGGTCAACGGCGGCCCTATCGGCGGCCTTCCCCGTCCCGACATGCTCATATGCTGCAATAATATCTGCGGGACCGTTCTGAAATGGTATGAAGTTCAGGCCCGCTACTTCAACGTCCCCCTTTTCATCTTCGATACACCATTCTGTCATGTGGGCTATGCAGAAGAGGTACAAAGATATGTCCGCAGTCAGCTCGATGAATATGTGCTTTTCCTCGAAAAGGCATGCGGAAAAAAAATGGATAGTGACCATCTGAAAGCTGTGGGAAAGCTTTCCCTTGAAGGACAGCGGCTCTGGCAGGCAGTGCTCGCGACGACGGCAAACAGTCCCGCGCCCATGACGGCCTTTGACGCCTTTTATCACCTGGCGCTGATAGTGACTTTGAGAGGAACACCGCTCGTAATCGACTATTACACCCAGCTTCTGGAAAAGATGAAAGACCGCGTGGCACGAGGGATCGGGGCCATCCCTAATGAGAAGTACAGGCTCCTCTGGGATAATATCCCCATCTGGCCCCGGACGCGCTGGCTCTCGGAAAAGCTCGCGTCACACAACGCCTGTCTCGTGGCGGATACCTATACCTCCGCCTGGTGCGGCACGACGAAGTACATCGACGAGAATAACTTCTTTGACTCCATGGCCGAGGCCTATACCCGCATCTATCTCAATATCGGCGTGGATGAGATGGCTCGGATAGTACTTGAGATGGTGGACATGTATAAGGTCGATGGCATCGTCATGCATTCGAACCGGAGCTGCAAACCTTACTCCCTGGGCCAGTATGATATCCAGAAGATTGTAGAGAAGGAAAGAGGGATCCCCTGCCTGATGATTGAGGCGGACATGGTGGATGAGCGGAGCTTTTCAGAGAGCCAGGTTTCCACGCGCATCGATGCCTTCATGGAAATCATCAAAGAGCGAAAAGGCGCTTAGTACACTGGTTCATAAATTCAGTTGCGTATTTTATGTCACAGTTCAGAAATGTCCATGTACTATTGTCATTTCGGTGAGCCGAAGCCCTGAGCATCGCGAAGGGGTAGCGAGAAATCTTAGTAGGTTAAGCAGAACTAAAAAATATCTCCCGGAGTTTACCCCGAGTAAACCGAGGGGGTCGATATGACACCATAATAATAAAAAGATATACTTAGGCAGCAGATGGATGAGAGCAATCGATGATTACAGCGGGAATTGACATCGGGTCTATCACTACAAAGGCGGCCGTCATGGCCGAAGGGAAGATACGCGGCACAAAGGTCGTCTTTACCGGGTACAACGCCGAACAGGCCGGTACAAAGGTGTATGAGGAGCTACTCGCAGAGCTCGGCATGGAGAAGTCGGACGTCGGGAGAATAGTCTCCACAGGATACGGCAGGAACAGCGTGAAGTTCATGGACAAGGCTATGACCGAGATCATCTGTCACGGCGCAGGCGCCCATTATTTGAATCCCCGTGCCCGCTCCGTAATTGATATCGGCGGGCAGGACAGCAAAGCCATCGTCCTCGACGAGAAGGGGAAGGTGAAGAACTTCGCCATGAACGACAAGTGCGCTGCCGGCACGGGACGCTTCCTCGAGGTGATGGCAAGGGCCCTGGAGGTGGACCTCGACGGATTCGGAACCCTTTCACTGCGAGCAGGTGATCCCTCCAGAATCAGCAGCCTCTGCACGGTCTTTGCAGAATCGGAGGTCATCTCGCTCATATCGAAGGGCGAAAATCGGGAGAACATTATTGCCGGCATACACGAGTCCATCGCCGCAAGGATAGCTGCTATGGCAAACCGTTTGCGGATTGCACCTCTCGTGGTGATGACGGGCGGCGTGGCAAAGAATATCGGTGTCGTGAAGGCCCTCGAGAGAAAGATCGGGATGGCCGTTGAGGTCTCTGAATATGCCCAGGTGAACGGGGCCATCGGCGCCGCCTTCCTGGCCGCGGGTCTGAAATAAAAATCTCGCCCGTACGGATCAGCGTAGAACGTTCCTGCCCGGAGAATCGAACATTCGCTTTTATATTATCGGCAGTTCTACAGGTAGCTTTTCACCTCTTCTTCTTTCAAGAGGACCCGCAGGCCGCCTTCTGCCAAGGCCGCCATTTCGTCTTCACCGTGATAGACGAAGACAGGTGCGAGGAAACCGACCCACTCCCTGATCCAGTCAGTGAGCATCTCTGAATGCGTCAGTCCGCCTGTCAGTATGATTCCGTCGACTGCGCCTTTCAAGACAACGCACATGGCGCCGATGTCCTTGGCAATCTGATAGGCCATGGCTTCATAAATCAGTTTCGCCCTTTCGTCTCCCACATTGATCATGTCGCGGATCTTCTGCCCTTCCGTTGTGGAGAGATATGCCAAGAGGCCTCCCTGCCCCACAAGCCGTCCTTGCATCTCTTTTTTGTCAAGCTTTCCCGAGAATGCAAGATTGAGCAAATCTATTGTGGGAAGTGCGCCGGCCCTCTCCGGCGTGAAAGGCCCTTCTGCCAGTCCATGGGTGCAGTCAATGACCCGGCCTTTTTGATGGGCGCCGATGGTAGCGCCCCCGCCCAAGTGGGCCACGACGAGGTTTAGGTCCTCGTACTTTTTCCCCATCTCCCGGGCCAGCCGTCTTGCCGCCATCTTCTGGTTCAGGGCGTGAAAGGCGCTCTTCCTCTCAATTTCGGGAAGGCCGGATATTCTCGCGAGAGGCTGGAATTCATCCGTGCTCGGCGGGTCGATGACTATGGCCGGTATGCCGTATTTTCTCGCAATATCAAGGGCCATGGCCGGTCCCAAGGCCGAAGGGTGCATTCCATATTTACCCTCCAGGAGATCCTTGCACATGTCCTCATCGATCATGTAAGCGCCAGCGGGCGCCGGTTTCCCCAGTCCGCCGCGACTGACGACCATATCGATCTCTTTCAGGCTGATCTCGTTTCTTGCAAAAAATTTAAGAAGGTCCTCCTCCCGGCGGGGAAGCTGTTCACCGACCGATTTATAAGAGGCCATATCTTCACTGCTGTATCGAATCGTTTCGAGCACGGCATGGTCTCTGCCCGAAAACCAGCCCACCTTAGTCGATGTCGAGCCTACATTGATGACAAGCAGGTGATGTTCTTTATTCATCATTTCTTCCTCAGAGCAGGGTCGCCAGGGCGATTTCCACAAGCCGGTTCTCACGGGAGATAAAGGGAAGATTTACGATCACGGGCTTCGTCATTCCCATGAGGACACCAGCCATTTCCATCCGCCCGAAGAAAACGAGGGACTGGGCAAGAAGATAACCGCTTTCTATCTCAGGCACGAGGTAGATGTCTACACTTCCGGTCACCACGCTATTGACCCCTTTTCTTTCCGCTGCAGCGTGGCTCAAGGCGCAGTCGATATCAAGGGGACCGTCAACTACGGCGCTTCCGAACTGCTTCCTTTCCGACATTTTGGCGAGGATGGCGGCATCGAGAGTCGAGGGGATGCTCGGATTCACCTGTTCGATGGCGGCAAGGACCGCCGCCTTCGGCGCCGAGATCCCAAGCAGGCCCGCGAGCTTTATTGCGTGTGCAAGGATCAACTGCTTTTCAGTCAAGCCGGGATAGTTATTCACAAACGTATCCGCCACAAGAATCAGTTTCTCGCTTTTCGGCAACTCAAAGACCGATACGTAACTTGCCAGCTTGTCCTTCAAGAGGCCTGTCTTTGCATCGAGAACGGTTTTCATAAAGGTCTTCTGATCGACGGCTCCCTGCATGAGCATATCCGCACGCCCTTCGCGGACGAGCGCCACCGCCGTCCCAAGAGACCCACCGGAATCTTTCACACCCACGATTTCATATTCGAGGGATTGAAGGGCGCTCTTCTTTACCAGGGCCTCCACCGCTTTGCCGTCACCGACCAGCACGGGAACGATGAGCCCTTCCTTCGCCGCCCTCGATAAGACGTCCATATCCTGCTTTTTCACGGAGGGGACCGCCAGGCGTTTGGCCGCCTTGTTCCGAGCCGCTTCCATAATATCCGCGAATGTGTCTGCCATTTTACCTCACCTCCTCTTCCAGCCTGTCGGCCACCACGACACCCATGGCGAGCTCCATCATGATGGAATCGCTGAAGTCGGCACGGGAGGGGATGCAGACGGCTCCTCTGGAGGTCACGGCAATGGAGAAGCGCGTCACGTCGAGAAAGAAATCGAGCTTGCACATGATATTGCCCGTGTCGAGGCGGGGGACGAGGATGATATGCGGAATCTTCGTTAAATCGATATCCCGGTAATCTTTCAGATGACCCCTCGGTCCCAGGAATATCTCCGTCAGAGAGGTGGCAGGAACGACCTCGCATTCCCCGAACTCTCCCGCTTCCGCGGCCTTTCTGAGCAATCTGTAGTCCCGGTAAGATTCGAGGCGCCCGCCAAACTTCCTCTGTCCGGAAATGACAACAATCCTCGGTTTCTTGTACCCGAGCAGATGATAGAGAAAGACGGCGTTCTTGAGGATGTCCCTCTTCGTCTTGTAATCAGGCATTATACTGACGCCGGTGTCCGTGAAAGCAGTCAGATGGCCCAGTCCCGGAATCTCCCAGAAGGAGACGACGCTCACCGTCATGCCGGAGGCCGCCTTCCCTTCCGCCCTGATGATCGAGCGATAGACATAGGCGGTCGGAATCTGGCCTTTGCTCACGATAGATAATTTCCCGGAAAAGAGCATGCCGATGCCGAGATCGGATATCCTTTGCCTGTCGTTTTCAATAATCCTTTCGAACCTGCTGACATCGAACCCGACCTTTGCCCCCAGTTCGTCCATCTTCTCCGAATTCCCGATGAGGACCGGCTCGATGTACCCCGCTTCCCAGCTTCTTTTCACCGCCAGCATGAATTCCTCGTCTTCAGGGGCGAGAACGGCGAGCTTTTTCGGCCCCTTTTCCCCGGCAATCCTGACAACGTCATCAAGTGATCTAATCATCAAATTCACCTCGCATGAAACCCGTCATTCGGCAGATCTATTTCTTTCCGGTTAGTATTAGTTTCTTAAGAAAGGGACGAAAGATAGGAACGCAGATTTTGTTTTTTCGACAGGCCCAATTTGTGTCTGATATGGTAGCGGTACACATTGACGGCGCTGACAGAAATATTCAAAAATCCGGATATTTCTTCACTTGTCTTTCCCTCCTTCATTAGATTGGCAACCTGCACTTCTCTTTTGGTAAGATTCAAGTATGTCACTGACAATTTCTGCGCGAAGGGCGACATGATGTCCCTCAGATTGGATCCAAGGACATTCACATAGGACATTCCCTGCAGGTCCACATGATTTCTTAATTTTTCCATGTGCGGCAGGATGAGTACTTTGATATTCGTTAAAACTTTCTGTTCCAGCTCGTTTCTATCCTCGTCCCTCTGTTTCATCAAGACCCTCAGCGCCGAGTTCATGTCTTCGAGTTCATGCGTCTTGACCTCGAGCTCCATCTCCCTCTTTTCCAGCGCCTCCTCCGCCCGCTTGCGCTCTGTAATATCCATGGAGTTTCCGAGAATGGCCGGTCTGCCCTTGTAAACAATAGGTGTTACTGTCTCCATGATCCAGTGAGTATCACCGCTCCGACTGATGATCCTGAATTCATGAGGAGAAGAGCGCCTCCCTTTGAGCATATCTATTGCGCACTGCTTGTGCCGCTCCTTGTCTTCGGGGTGAACGATGGAGTTCGATTTTTTTCCCATGAGCTCTTCCGGTGTGCACCCGTAATATGAAGCTGCGTTGGGGTTAATCGACTGGAACTGGCCATCCTGCACTACGTAGATGCCTACAAGGGACCCCTCCGTCAATGTCCGGAAAAGCCGCTCATCTTCGCGCATTTTTGCGGGCCCGTCATTCTTATGCAAACCCTTTTTCTCCGTTTTTTTGACCGGCGCCTGTTTTTTCATGGGTTACGCTTTCCCATTGCACCCATCCGGGACCCATAAATAACATCGGTACATTTGAGATGCAAGCGGAGGATAAGCATCACAACCAAGAGTCGGAATACCATTTGTCGGTCTCCCCGTATGGACAAATTGATCTAAGCAAATTGGTAATACCGCAGTCACGAATTAATGATATACACGGCGTCATAGTTATTTGCCGAAATAACATCTCTTAAATAACACATAACCGCCGGAGGTCCTCGCTTTTCCTTGACCAATTATTGAATTGAGATTCAACCGTTTCAATGACATGGCAAAGCGT
>PLMX01000200.1 GCA_003142635.1 Syntrophaceae bacterium
GGCAACAGCCCCTGAAGGTCTGCACTACGTTTCTTCATTTTCATTACTTCTCCCTTTCATAAAGGGGTATTGAGGGGGATTTTAGATGAGAAAAGGGATAAGCTCGGAACGATGCGAGGAGCTGACTCGTTAGTTTCAGTATCAAAACCGGATTGTCTTCCCTCAGGCAGGTACAGATGGAGGCTTGGACAATTTTTCATGGTTAGCCAGTTTGCGCTTCCCGCGCAGGCGCTGCATGAGAAAGCGATCCATGGTCTCCTGGGAGATGTCATTCCCTACGACTTCTCTGATCGTATCGATGGGAATCTCCACGCGCGCCGCGCTCCTGTGGCCGCCGGCAGTCCCATAATTCCCGAAGGCCTTCTGAGCGATTACCCCGCAATCCTGGCGGTACCCATCTCCCCTGAAAATAATGACGAGCCTTTCTTTGACGATGCCGGCAATGATGACGTAAGATATACCGACTAAGCGCAGGTAAGAGTCCGCCACTTGAACACACACATCGACACTTTCCACTCTGCCCAGAAAACACATGATCCTGTCACGGTAGCGCCGCCTGTTGTGATACGCAATATCGAAGTACTTGAGGAAGCGCTCGGGAACCTGATTCAATTCGATGCGGCGGATGAGCTGTCGATTAGCATGGGAGAAATTAAGATAGTAGGCGCTGATGTCTTCCAGTATGACGTCGCGTTCGAAATTGTTTGTGTCCGCCTTGATCCCGTAAAGGAGGGCCGTGTAGAGTTTCTTGGGAATTCTCACTTTCGCGGCGAGGAGGTATTCCGTCATCATTGTCGACAGGGCGCCGTAATTCTCCCGTACGTCGGCAAGTTCGGCATGCCATACCGTTGTGCAGGGATGATGGTCAAAGACTATCTGTGGCTTAACGCCTTGGAGGGCATCGCCGAAAAAAGTGGGCTGGGCGTCTACAATGGCGATCAACTGGTATGCCCGCAGATCCGTTTTCTCCAAGAGCAGAATATCCAATTTCATCGCCCTGATGAACTCGATATTCTGCTGGCGAACCACGGGTTCCGTGGCAACAAAGGTGCACTTGGACAAACCGGCAGTCTGCCGGAGGAGTTCCTGAAGGGCCATGCAGGATGCAACAGCGTCCGGGTCAGGACTGCCAAACATGAGCACCGCAAGGGCGTCATCCTGTTTGACCATGGTCTTGAGTTTCATTACATTGTGTAATGTCTCTTCTTTAATAAGGAAGGATTCAATGCGTTTCATAAGCGTCGCTTGACGAGACCTCCGGACATCTGAATGACTACGGATATAGAACTCTGATCTTTCCTTTTGGTTTTGATATGATTTCGCCAACGATGGTTGCCTCAGCGATGCCATTGGAGCGCATCCTGCCGATTAATGTTTCTGCCTGCATTTCCGGCAAGGCAATGAGGAGGCCGCCCGCCGTCTGCGGGTCAAACATTATATCCACCATCCAGTCGGGACAGGACGGAGCAGCCTCGATGAGTTTCGAGCGATACTGGCGATTCCGCTCCAGCCCTCCCGGCACAATTCCTTTCTCGACCAATTCTTTTACTCCAGGGAAAAATGGAACTGATGACGCATGGATGAGCATGCCTACATCAGCGTCTTCCACCATTTCACAGGCATGTCCAAGAAATCCAAATCCCGTGACGTCCGTGCAGGCATGGATATCAGGCATTTCCAGCATGAGCTCCGCCGCCTTCTTATTCAGTGTGGTCATGCACGCAGTTGATCTTGCGACAAGCGCCTCGCTAGCCTCCCGCTGAAGGAGCTTCTTGAAAATGCCCTTGATGCCGGAGCTGCCCTTCAGGGCCGTGCTGACGATACCCGTGCCAAGAGGCTTGGTGAGAATCAGCTTGTCCCCTGCCCTGCTCCCTCTGTTGAGGAGGACCCTGTCGGGATGAATCACGCCGATGACGGAAAGCCCGTATTTCGGCTCTTCATCCTGCACGCTGTGCCCTCCGATGAGAAGGACGCCGGCTTCCCGCATCTTATCGAGCCCTCCCTGAAGAATCTGCCGGAGTATCGACATGTCCATCGTCTTTGCCGGGAAGCAGACAATGTTCACTGCAGTAAGCGGCCTTCCTCCCATGGCGTAGACGTCACTCAGGGCGTTTGTGACCGCTATCTGTCCGAATGTATAAGGTTCGTCCACGATGGGCGTAAAAAAATCCACCGTCTGGATAATAGCCAGATCGTCGCGGAGTTTATAAACTCCGGCGTCCTCCGCATGTTCCATCCCGACGATCAGGTTCGGATCGGAAATCAACGGCAAATCTCGCAATGCTTCACTCAGGTCGCCCGGACCGATCTTGCAGGCTCAACCGGCCCCGTGTACCGTTTCGGTAAGGCGTATCTTTGGGTTCTCGTCCATGGCGCGCATATTACAGCAATCGGCAAAACGCGTCAATATTTTGTATTGCAAAAATAAATCGCGCGGCATGAAGATTTAATAGAGATTCCCGCTTTGATTGCGGCGCATAATTATGGTAGCTTCTCTTGTATGAACGAGGATAAATTCAAGGATATCACGATACAGCAATTGGAAATCCTCATGGCCTTGGTTGAAGCGGGCAGTTTCACCAAGGCCGCCGGCAAACTCTTCCTCTCCCAGCCGTCCCTCACCAAGCAGATCCAAAATCTGGAAGAGTCAGCGGGCACGAGGCTGGTAAACCGGGCGGCAGCCGGAATTTCTCTCACACCGGAAGGTCAGATCGTTTTTGATTATGCAAGGCGGATCATCCGGCTGCGGGAAGATGCCAGGGAGCGCGTCATGCGCCTCAAAGACCAGGCGTCCGGACATATCTATGTGTCCGCCAGCACCATACCGGCCACTTACATACTTCCCCACCTCCTGGGCCGTTTGAAGGACGTGCACCCTGCCATCCAAGTCCACGTGCAGATGCACGACAGTGAGGAGACGCTGCAAACGGTTCTGAACGACCAGGTGGAAATGGGCTTCATCGGGAAGGAACCTGCAAACAAGAAGCTCATCAGCAGGCGCCTGTGGAGGGATTCCCTCGTCCTTGCCGTACCTGCCGACCATCCGCTTGCGAAGCAGAAAACTGCAAAGCTGGGAGACATCACAAGGGTACCTTTCATCATCCGGGAAAAGGGGTCGGGGACCCGCGATATCATCGAGGAATGCCTGGAAAAACAACAGGGCACAAGCCTGTCCCGCTTCAACGTGATATGTGAAATGGGAAGCTCCGAGGCCGTCAAAGAGGCGATACTCGCGGGTCTCGGCGTTTCTATCCTGTCCACTTTTGCAATTAAACGGGAAATATCCGGGGGTCTGCTGACCGCCCTTCATGTCAGCAACTGCAGCATCGAAAGATATTTCTACCTCATCTACAAGAAGCAATTTCCCCTGATGATGTACCACAGGAATTTTTTGGACCTTGTAAAGAGACATTTCCCATTCAAATAGATCCCCCCGCGGCAAACCACAGAGTCCACAAGCCTCCCCCCTCCCTATAACCAACAAGAATAAAGGACGCATGTCTATAGCTTATAGGAATTTGACTTATTCAGATAGGCTATATAAAATTATATTGTTGTCAGGAATCGAGAAGGATAGGTTATCGTTGATGAAACAAGAAAGGCCGCTGGGCGGTCCCGCGGCGTCCATAAGAACCATTCTATCTTCCCCTCTTTTGTATCAAGTTTTGCGCATCGGTCTTGCCGGCCTTTTCATCTACGCCGGCGTGATCAAACTCTTCGACCAGAAGGCCTTCGCCCGCATAATCTCAGCGTATGGCATCGTGCCTGAGGCGCTTCTGCCCATCGTCGCCATCGGTTTGCCTCTTCTCGAAACAGTCGCCGGCATCGCGCTCCTTTTTGACCTCAGGGGCAGCCTTGCCGTCATATCCGGCATGCTGGCAATATTCATCCTTGTGTTAGGGTTTGGCGTCCTGAAAGACCTGGACGTCGATTGCGGGTGTTTCGGAGTTGAGGAACTGGTAAAGCAGGACAGCCTCCGCCGGGCCCTTTACCGGGACTTGGCCCTCATCGGCATAGTAGTGCCCTATTTGTATCTTTACCGGCGGATGCACAGGCATTTAGCGGATAATTTGAACCCATATTACAGCGAAGATCCGGATGGAAAGATTTAACCGGGTTGAGGATTCAATTCTACGACCATTTAACGTTTTTTGAAATTTTTTATTCATGCGGAGGAAAAGGAGGTACGTAAAAGATGAAGAAAAAAGGACTATGGACATTCTTAATTTGCGTCATTTTCGTTTTGGGATTTACCGGCATCAGTTATGCTGCCTGGGGCACTAAGGAGCTTGACACGGAGAAGGCCGCCGTCACATTTGCGCGGGAAGCGGAAAGGGGCGGCTACAAGGTCGTAACAACAGAGGAGCTGAAGGGCTGGATTGATCAGAAAAAAAACATGCTGATCGTAGATACCATGCCTTATGAAGCGAGCTTTAAGAAACAGCACATTCCGGGAGCGGTGAATATGGAGTTTCCCATTCCCGAAATGACCAAGCTTGATGACAAAACTAAGATTGCACTGGAGAAACTCCTTGGGCCGGATAACGGCCGTCTGATCGTTTTCTACTGCGGTTTTGTAAAATGCACCCGGAGCCACAATGGAGCGATGTGGGCTGTAAGACTCGGCTATAAAAACGTTTATCGCCATCCCGGCGGCATCAAGGCATGGAACGAAGCCGAATATCCGGTTGAAAAGGTACAATAGTACTGTAATAACGTCTATGTATTTCGTAACGCCTGAACAGGATGTGGCATGGAGCCGCATCCTGGTTCTGCCAGGTGTTGAAGGGAACCGGCTGCATCACCGGCGCCGGGTCAGCGTGCTCGGAATCATTGATTAGACTTTAGCCGGGGATTGAGGTAACCTCTGACATGAAACTCTGGCAGGCCACGCTCATATTTCTGATCGCCCTGACGGCGACTCCGGCCCTTTGCGATAGCAACAACGTCCTCTTCCGTGAGGATTTCAAGAATCTTTCCAACTGGGAACCCCTCTATTTTCCCAAGATCAAAGAGCATTCAACATATACGATCGTAAGCGAGAAGGGACACCTGTTCCTGAAAACGGAAAGCCATCGTTCTGCATCGGCTATCATCTATCGGAGAACATTCAATGTGTATGATTATCCGCGCATGCGCTGGAAGTGGAAGGTGGACAATGTGTACATCAAGGGGAACGTCCGGGAGAAATCGGGGGACGACTACCCCATCAGGGTCTATGTCACGTTTCAGTATGACCCGCAACGGGCCGGTATCGGAGAGCGCCTCGAGTATGGAATTGCTAAATCCCTCTACGGAAAATATCCGCCCGACAGTACGCTGAATTACGTCTGGACGGGCCAGGAAATTACGGAGAGGATCATCACAAGCCCATACACCGACAGGGCAAAGATCGTCGTCCTCGAGAAGGGTCGAACGAAGATTGGAACGTGGGTCGAGGAGACGGTGAATATCCTGGATGACTACAGAACTGCCTTCGGGAAGGATCCGCCGCAGACGGCAGGCATTGCCATCATGAACGACTCCGACAATACGGGGGAGGGGGCTGTCTCATACGTCGAGTATATCGAGGTGTTCAAGTGACCTTATCTCTTGGCGGCATTCTTTTGTTCATAGTCACCGATGGCTGCGAGGAGGGCACTGATACCGGAAAGAATGCAGGTGCCGTCGCGCCCGGGTCTGCCTTCGAGGGCACGGATGACATCAGCGTCCGTTATCCGCTTCGCCTCTTCGATAGTCTTGCCTCTGGCAAGGACCGTTGTCATGCTGCTTGTCGCAACGGCGCCGGCGCATCCGGATGATTGGAATTTGATATCCGCAATTCGTCCTCCGTCTATCCTAATCCAGAGCTGCATCTCATCGCCGCAGGAAGGATCGCCAATGTGCGCAAACCCGTCCGCATCCGTCATTCTGCCGACATTCCTCGGGTTCGTGCTGTGATCCGCCACCAGCTCATTATAAAAAAGTACCGGGCCATAAGGGAGCTCCATTCCCACTTCCAGCTCCACTTCATCGTGCGTCTTCCTCTTATAGAGATCCCTCCAGTCTGGTCTTCTCTTGATTTCCTTCTGTCTCATTGCCTCGCCCCTGCGGTATCCAGAAATACGCTGGATCATGACCGCACCTGAATGAAAATGTTCTCATCGTTGTCTCCGAGGAAGATTCGTGATGAGATTTCCGGTAGGCGAATATAGAAGAAGTGGTCTCGTGTGTCAACGAAAAATTAAACCCGCTTTGATACAGTGAGAATTAATGGATATGTTCTAAAAAATCGTGATATATGGCAGGCAGTGAAATCACTGAGGACTGAAGCATCACATGGCAGGTGGCATGGAATGATAAGGAAGCTTGATGAGTCGCTCAAAGAAGGCCCCAGATCATATGTCATTTTTATTGGATCCCTGCTGATCTCTTTGATGGGCTACATAGATTATTCAACCGGCTCGGAAATTACGATTACGTTCCTCTACCTTCTTCCGATCACCTTTGTCACCTGGTATGCAGGGTGGCATGTCGGCACACTGATTATCCATCATAACTGCCTCCGTCTGGTTCCTGGCCGATTTATCGGCGACAAAACAATACTCACATCCGATTGTCCCCTTCTGGAACAACGCGGTCATGCTCACGACGTTCCTCATTTTCGCATATATCTTATCTGCGCTTAGAGACAGGCTGGATGAAGAAGAGTCGCTTTCCAGAACAGATAGTTTAACGGGCTCGATGAACAGAAGGTATTTTTTTGAGCTGGCTGAAAGGGAAATAAGAAGGTCAGCAAGATACACACATCCCTTTACCGTTGCCTACATCGATCTCGACAACTTCAAATTCATTAACGACAGCTTTGGACATGCCGCAGGTGACAGTCTTCTTATAACTGTCAGTGATACGCTTCGCGCCAGCCTCCGCAATACAGATACTTTTGCAAGGCTTGGAGGAGACGAGTTCTCCATCATCCTTCCGGAAACAGGCGATTACGAATCCGTCGAGACATTGTTCAATAAGGTCCTGGACAACCTCCTCAACGCTATGAAGAAGAAAAGCTGGACCGTTACCTTCAGCATCGGGGTCGTCATTTACTTAAAGCCGCCTGGCTCGGTCGATGAGATGATCAACATCCCCGACAAGGTCATGTATTCTATAAAAGATGCCGGTAAGAACATGGTTAAGGTCGAAGTATTCGGCAAATAGGCTCCCTGGGCTGATCTTCAACCCCCGAGCATCTACTTCAGGCGGAAATCGACCCTGCTGTTTTTCGCTTTATCCTTCTTCTCCGGTGCGAGGGTCTTCGGCTCCACAACGAAGATGCGGTCCGCAGAGATCGTGCCGTCTTTCAGGAGCAGTGACTCAATCTGTATCGCCCGCTTAGAGGCCAAGAGTCTCAGGTCGCTGTCACTGACCGTCAACTGCGTCATCATCAGTTTTTCCATCTCCGGGACCGGCAGGTCCTTCGCCACACCAAGGGCTGTTCTCGGCTTCGGGAACTTTTCCGCCTCGTAGGCCAAGGCAAGAAATCTGTTATACTCATACTCATTAATCTGGACATCATCCACTGAAACCGCCTTCTGTCCGTGACGGATCATGTCCTTCAGCTTCTGAGCCTTCAGCTTTGCAATGAGCCGATTACGCTTCAGCCCTTCCTTATCTTTTTCGATGTCCACATGGCCCTCGATATCGAGTCTTAGGCCCGGCCGCTCATGGAGGGCCTTAATCATGGATTCCACCTTCTCCAAGCTTGCTCCGCCTATGGAGGAACTGCCGTCGTCAAACTCGATATAACTGAGCTCCTCTCCGTGACCGAACAGAGAACCCAAGATGGCAAATGGCGCCGTTACGACCTTTTCAAGAAGGTTGCCGATCACCTTGACCACAATTTGCCAGACGCTGAATTGCGGATCATTGAGGCTCCCGGTTACAGGGATATCAAGATCGATATCCCCTTTTCTGTCCTGCAGAAGGGCAATGGCCAGTTTCACCGGGAGTTTCGTCGCCTGTGGACTTTCCACGGGATCACCGAAATTGAACTGCCTGAGGAATATCTTATTCTTGGAATCCAGCTTCTTATCCACTATCAGATACTGCAAATCAAAGGAGAGCTTGCCCTTCCTGATGCCGTATCCGGCATATCTGCCCGAATAAGGTGACAGCGGGCTCAGGTCTATGTCCCTGAAGCTTGCCTTGATATCTACAAAGAGGCTATCCGGAAATGGATGGATCCTGCCGGTAATTTCGAGGGGAGCGGCATTATCCAGCTTCCCGCGCAGATCCACATCGGCCGTCTTACTGGCCATGGAAGAGATTCCGGAAACGCGACCGCCGATCTCCACGAGCTTTGTCGCATAGTTCGGTTTTATATAACGATCCTGAAAATCGATGGTACCGCCCTGCAGACTCAAGGCGCCAATCTGAATATCCTTCAAGGGCTTGTCCGCCGGCGCAGTGGTTTCCTTACCAGGCACGGTCGTCTTGGGTTTCTCCACCGCCTGCTCTTCCATAAGATGCTGGAGGTTGATGGTCCCGTCGGGAAGGATGATCAGGCGCGCATAAAAGTCCGCCAGGGAGATATCGCTGACACGAATATAAAGAGGATTGTAGCCAGCCTGCACGTTCTTAAAGAAGAGCGAATTCCACTTCAGGAGATCCTCGGCATTGACCTTGTCGATCGTGGCAAAGTTCGCGACGAGTATATTGCCGGAATAGCTCACCTTCAGAGTATCTTTGTCGGCTGACTGCAGGTTGAGATTCCCGGACATCGACACCTTGCCGTCGGTTATGCTGACCTTCAGTTTATCATCGACATAAGGCTGGAGCCCGAGAATGTTCACGGATTTAACGTTGATGCCGAGATTGGCTGAGAGCGGATCAACGCCTACGGGACCGGCAACAGTAATCACACCCGTTTTGTTCAGGCGCAGTGAGAGCGATATATCGGCTTTCGCCTTCTTCTCCATGGAAATATGGCTTCCTTTCAGAGACAGGCCGCTGATTTCGAACCGGCCTTCCCTGGGAGGCACGGCGTCGAAGAACTGTATTTTCCCATCCTCGACCACTAGATCGTCGATCTTCAGGATCAGAGGCGTCTCATCCTTTTTCTTGACTTCCTTCTGCGGAGGGATGAGCGAGAGCAGATTCAATTTTCCCGCTTTGTTCCGCCGGATAATCACTTCCGGCGACGATACGGCAATTTTGGAGAAGTGGTAGACGGATGTTAAAGGCTCCAGCGAGGCTGCGGATACTTGAAGCATGGGGATACGCAGCAGGCGCTGCTTTCCCTGCTCGTCAACAACAAGATCTTTTAGTGTCGTATCTCCTTTGATGGTAATGGATGGTTTCTTGTCCCGGTTCTGAATGAAAGAAATACTCGTCTTCGTGCTCAGCAGTCCTGACAACATTTTGAAATTCATCTTGAAAGGCACGTAGGAGAGATAATAAGGGATGTTAAGATCTTTGATGTCGATATCAAAGGTGGATTCCCTGGAATCCGCGAAGGGCTTTGTTTTCCCCTGGAATGTATAGACACCGCCGTTGATGTTCGCCGAAAGATAAGGCGTTACATATTCATCAGCATAGTAGGGCATATCAGAGATGAAGGGGACCCTGATGTTGATCTCCTTGGCCTTGTGGGCGGTCTTCTTCGGACCATCCCAGAAATCGACCGTGCCGTTTTCTATGTGGATGTTGTTCACTGAAAATTGTAGTGGCTGCGATTTCTTTTCGGTGGCTCCATCCCCATGGGGGATCAGATCCGAGAAGTTGTAAGAGCCGTCGTCACGGCGCGTCACCCGGATGACGGGATTTGTGAGCCTGATTTCCTTAAGGATCAGGGCCCTGCGAAAAAGGGAGAGTGTGTCGATGTTTAGAACAAGTCTGTCTAAGCCGATGAAGGTGTCCTTTCCACCCGGATCTTTGACTTGGAAGGAATCAATGGTCACGGTAAGCATCAGGGGATTTATGATTATCTGCTTGAGCGCCACTTCGCGGTGAAGATTTTCTGAAAGAGTTTTGACAAGAAAAGATTTCAGAAGCGGGGGAAGAGCAAAATACGCCGCGATGAAAATCACCACGAGTACGGCAACGATGGACAAAATGACTTTGCTTGCGCGACCCATATCAGCCTCCTATCCGCTCATGTGTCATCACAGCGTATATAGACAGTCTTTCAAGTTTGAGACAAGGCTTAATCTTTCGCCAGTCGCCGGCCCCGCCAGATCATGTAGATGGCAGGATAGATGATCAGTTCAAGGATGGTGGACGTAATCACACCGCCGACCATGGGCGCAGCGATCCGCTTCATCACATCGGCGCCCGTGCCATGACTGAACATGATGGGGACGAGCCCTGCAAGAATGACGCTTACCGTCATTATCTTGGGACGGATTCTCTTTACGGCGCCGTACATAACGGCATCTTTCAGATCGCCCGTATTTTTCAGCTTCCCTTCTTTGATCCATTTCTCATAGGCGAGGTCGAGATAGAGGAGCATCACCACGCCCGTCTCCGCATCGAGGCCGGCAAGGGCGATGATGCCGACCCATACGGCGATGCTCATATTGTAATTGAGAATGTAGAGGAGCCAGAACGACCCGACGAGGGAAAACGGAACGGCAAGAAGAACGATTGCCGTTTTCACCACTAATTTCGTATTGAAGTAGATCAGGACAAAAATTATGAAGAGCGTGAGCGGAATGACGAGTTTCAGCCTGTCATGGGTCTTAATCAGATATTCATATTCGCCGCTCCAGGCAAGGCGATAGCCGTCGGGGATTTTCAGGGAGGCCACTTTCTTCCTGGCCTCATCGACATAGCCGCCAATGTTCCCTCCTGAGTAATCTATGTAGACATACGAGGTCAGTAGTCCCTCCTCACTTTTTATGGCTGTCGCACCCTTGACAATCTTGATATCAGTAAGTTCCCCGAGGGGTACACGGAAAGAACCCGCTGTACTTGCCGGGGCTGGCATGCCCGGGACCGGCGCGGCAGCAGGACGGCTCGCCATCATCACAGGGACCAGCACGCGCCTGAGCTTTTCCACGTCATTTCGCAGGTCCCGTGCATAGCGGACATTTACAGGGTAGCGCGCCCTTCCCTCTATGGTAGTAGTCAGGTTCATCCCCCCGATGGCCGCCTGGATCACCTCCCCGACATCGTCCACAGTAAGGCCATACCGCGCGATCTCATCCTTGCGCACGACGATATCCAGGAAATAGCCGGTCGTGACCCTCTCCGCATAGACGCTCCGTGTCCCCGGAACTTCCCTGAGGTGATGCTCTAAGGCGAGACCTATTTTTTCTATCTCTTCCAGATTGGGCCCGAGAATCTTGATCCCCACGGGAGTCCTGATCCCTGTGGCAAGCATGTCTATGCGGGCCTTAATCGGCATGGTGAAAGAATTAGAAACACCCGGTATGGACAATGCGTCATTCATCTCGTTCTTTATCTTCTCCACGTCCATCCCCTTGCGCCACTCCGCTTCGGGCTTCAGGTTGATCACCGTCTCGAA
>PLMX01000098.1 GCA_003142635.1 Syntrophaceae bacterium
GACGCAGGCCGGGCTTCTTGCCGGGAATAAATCGTTTCGCCGTTCCCTGCGGGAGACGGCGGAACAGGGACTGCCGATATATGCAGAGTGCGGCGGCCTCATGTTCCTCGGGGAATCGCTGACCGTCGCCGATAAGCATTATCCCATGGTCGGCTTTCTGCCCATCTCGTTCGGGATGGAAAAGCGTCCGCAGGGGCATGGATACACGGTTCTCCAGGTGGAAGAGGAAAATCCTTTTTATCCTGTCGGGACTGAGATCATGGGCCACGAGTTCCATTACTCCCGGATTCTCTCCCGGAAAGAGGATGAAGGACATCTGGCTTTCCGGGTCAAGCGGGGAATCGGCATGGACGGCACGAGAGACGGGCTCTGCCGGAAAAATGTGCTGGCCACTTTCACCCACGTACATGCCCTGGGAACCCGGGAGTGGGCGGAAGGCATAGTCGGCAGGGCAAGAAGGTTTCGCGCCGACAGGAAAGACAGTGCGCTTCGGTAAGCCCGCGGCCGGCTAAGCAGGGATAAAAAAGTTTTTGATTTATATATTATAAAATATTGCACGCTAGGAGGTTTCGAGAATGCCCGAGATAGAACTGGCAGGAAAGAAGTATGAAATCGATGAAGATGGGTTCCTTCAGGAACTGGACAAGTGGAGTAAAGAGTTCGCCCAGGCCTATGCGAAAAATGAAGACATCGAGGGGCAACTAACGGAAGAACACTGGAAAATTATCAACTATCTCAGGGATTATTTTCAGAAGTTCGGTATCGCGCCGATGATCCGCAAGCTGTGCAAGGACAACGGCATCGATATGAAGAGGCTCTACGAGCTCTTCCCGACAGGGCCTGCCAAAGGGGCATGCAAGCTGGCCGGACTTTCGAAACCCACTGGGTGCGTCTGATGACAGGTTCAGAGTTCATTGCAGGTATCTTTCCGTATATAGCCGTCGCGCTTTGCCTGCTCTCTACTGCATGGCGGTTCGTGCGCTGGCTGTCCCTGCCGCCCCACGTGAAGTGGACCTTATACCCGGTGCCGGAAGGAATCGCGGGCCAGTTGAAATATATGTTAAAGGAGATGTTTACCTTCGAGACCCTTTACAAATTCAACCGCCGCCTCTGGTTCGGGTCGTTCTCCATGCACATGGCGATGGTGGGAGCTGCCCTTTTTTTCATCCTGTACCTTGGGGGATGGTCAACTATTTTTGTCGTACAGTTGTGTCTCCTGGTCCTCGTGATTGCCGCAATCTATATCATCGGATTACGAATCTACGATAAGAACCTGAGGTTGCTTTCAAACTTCGAGGAATTATTCAATCTTGCATTTCTGGGAGGTGTGGCTGCTTTAGGATTCGCGGCCTCTGCGCCGCATGTCCCCGGTTCTTTACGCCTGTACTTTCTGGGTTTGATCGAATTGCATCCCAACACGTCGGTCCTCTCCACAGTCCACATTCTGGCCGTGTTTCTCGGAGGACTCTTCTTGATCTATCTGCCGTTGAGCAAGATGATCCATTACGTCTCCAAGTATTTCACCTATCACCATATTAACTGGCAGAAAAAATGACAGCAGGGCAGATATGACCAAAGAAAGCGAGCAGAGCAAAAGCACAGACCCCAAATATCCTTACCGCAGCGAGAAGCTCCTTCCGCGCGAGGAACGGGTCGTGCGTTTCCTCGAGACTCTCCAGGAGGTCCTGGGAGCGAAGATCTACAACCTGCCTCTGGAGACGTATCTCGGCACCTGCGCAAAGTGCAACAACTGTGCGGAGCAGTGCCAGGTCTATCAGGCCTCACGTGATCCGCATGATCTGCCTGCGTGGCGGTCCGACCTCCTCCGTAAGGTATACAAGAAGTACTTTACCACCTCGGGAAAGCTCTTCGGCGGGCTCGTGGGAGCCAAGGCGCTGACAGAGGAAGACATCGATAACATGGTCGACGCCTTCTACCGGTGTACCATGTGCCGGCGTTGCGGCGTCAATTGCCCGTTGGCTGTAGATAACGCCCTGATCACACGGATCGGCCGTGTTATCCTGGAGAGGCTCGGTTTCGTCCCCTCCAATATGACCGTGAGCACCAGGGCGCAGCTCGGCGAGATAGGAAACACATCCGCCATTCCCAAGGCCGCCTTCATAGATACCCTCGATTTTCTTGAAGAGGAGTTGCGGGACGAGACTGGCATCGCCATCCCCATCCCCCGCGACGTAGAAGGCGCACAGTTTTTCTTTGCCGCTCCGGTAAGCGACTACATCATGGAGGCCGACACCCTTCTGGGCATCGCAAAGACGTTTCATGCCGCCGGGGCAAACTGGACCGTCAGCACGGAGAACTTCGACGCCATCAATTACGGGCTCTTTTACAGCGACGCGGATCTGGAAAAGATCCTCAACCGTCTCCTGGAAGCTGCCCACAGCCTGAAATGCAAGACCATCGTCATCGGCGAATGCGGCCACTCCACGAAGACAGCTCTCCTTTTCCAAAAGGTCTTCGGGCTGTCGGAATACCGGGGCATGGAAATCAAGAGCGTCATAGAAGTCAGCCACCGCTTTTTCGCAGAAGGAAAATTGATGTTCGATCCGACGAAGAACCCGGAGACAGTTACCTACCATGATCCCTGCAATCTGGGGCGTGGATCGGGGATCTATGAGCAGCCTCGGGAGCTTTTAAAGGCGGCGGTGATGCACTTCGTCGAAATGACGCCGAACCGGAAGATGAACTACTGCTGCGGCGGTGGCGGCGGGCTCGTGGTCGTCGAGGATCTGCACGACTGGCGGATGTCCACTGCGGGTCTAAAAAAAGTCGAGCAGCTCCGGGCGACAGGCGCAAAGCTCGTCTGCGCCCCTTGCGCCAACTGCAAGAAACAACTCCGGGAACTCATCCAGGCGCATAAACTGGATATGCAGCTCGTGGGACTCCACGATCTCCTCGGAAAGGCCATCGTTTTATCGGGGAAGACATAAAATAATTTATGCGGTGAAAAGGTAACAGATAATGAACATGGTCTTGTCTCTTCTTGCCATCGTGATCCTGATCTTTATCGCCATGGGCGGGGCCGCGATCGCGGGCCTGAAGCCTGTCTTTTTCATCCTCATCCCCTGCGGCGCCTTTGCCGTTTTTGTGGCGGGCTTTATTTACCGGATTTTGTCCTGGGGAAGGCTGCCTGTCCCCTTTTCCATACCCACCACCTGCGGCCAGGGAAAATCACTGCCCTGGATCAAGTGCGATTATCTGGAAAGTCCCCCGTGCACTGCCACTGTCATCGGCAGGATGGCCCTGGAGGTTCTCCTCTTCCGTTCGCTCTTCAGAAACACTCGGCTGTATCTCTACGATGACCGCCCCGTTTATTCGAGCGCCAAGTGGCTCTGGTTCTTTGCGCTTCTCTTTCACTGGTCGATGCTCGTAATTATTTTGCGGCACATGCGTTTCTTTATCGAGCCCGTTGGTCCGCTCATCAATAGCCTCGCGGCCATAGACGGTTTTTTTGACATTGCCATACCGACATTTTTTTTGAGCGATGCAGCGATAGTCCTGGCATTGACATTCCTCTTTCTGCGGAGGATTGTCGTCCGAGAGCTCCGCTACATTTCACTTTTCACCGATTATTTCGCCGTTGCGCTAATCCTGTGTATCGCGATTACAGGCATCCTCATGCGGCATTTCTTCCCCGTCGATATCGAAGAGGTGAAGACCATGGCCTTGGGCTGGGTGACCTTTGCGCCCTATGCCCCCAAAGGAATGAGCGCGCTTTTTTATATTCACCTTCTTTTCGTCTCAGTCCTCCTCGCGTGGTTTCCGTTCAGCAAGCTCATGCACTTGGGCGGAGTATTTCTCAGCCCGACACGGAACATGGCCAACGACAGCCGGATGAAGAGGCACATCAATCCCTGGAATGCGCCCGTCAAGGTTCA
>PLMX01000001.1 GCA_003142635.1 Syntrophaceae bacterium
CTGGTCCTCCACCCATGCGGAGGTGGAACGCAGAACGAGATTCTGGGGAGCCCGGACGACCTTAACGTGCGAATGGTTTCTATGGGTAACCGGGATTCTCGACGCATCTGAAAATCCTACAACCCCCTGGACCGCCAGTATCGCCCCACTTAGAAGGATTGCCAATACCACGACATATCGATGTGCCATATTCCCTCTGTAACTACTTAAGATACTGATTCGCGATTACCTTTCGTCACACCTTATGAAATCAAAATCTACTCCATCATAATATCCGATCGCTTATTCCCCAGGGAAAGGTAGTGATCAAAGGTGTTTTCAAACAGGACTACCTTCTCTTCCCTATCGGACGCATTTAATAGATGCACGCGATTCTTAACCCACATAGCTAAAAAATTAGGTAACATTGATGCATTAGCTTTTCCCTTTAATATTGGTATATTAGAATAAATTATTGTTATGCGCAGTACAAAAAATATGTTTAATGTTTTGAGTAGTAAAAAAGAAAAATTTACACTATTTTTACAGTATGATCGTATGGCTGACGTGATATATATGGCCCATATATTCAACAATTAGTGGGCAAAACGAAACCTCAGATTACACCGGAGGCATTCGTATATTTCGGAAGTTACATTGAAGAAAATAATGTCGTCAGCCTGTTTACACTTGGGACAACTGGGCACATGTCTGATGATCTTGACTTCGTTTCGATCAATAGTGATTTCGGATGGTTGTTCTTTTACTTTCTTGGTTGCGGGCATTATCATGATCTTGTCTCCTTAGACGACTATACTTGCTTAGTTCCCTGAAAGAAAGTCTTTTCACGCAGTATTTGAGGTGATCTCTAAATGATATACGTCCATGGACGGCAAGACAACCAAGGTCTTCCGGGCGATGGGATGATTGGCCGCCATGTGTTCGCATGTACCGGAACAAGGGTGAGTAAATGTTTCAGTACTAAGGATTCTGCGACACTATCTCCGGCGGGATGGCTCTTTTTTATTTCAACCAGTAATAGTAATTTTGACTATTCATCATATCCCTATGAGATCGGCTACTTCCTGAAAAAGAGATTCCTCAAGTCTTCCGGTAAACGCAATATCGCTTCATGAAATCGTTACCCTCTGGCTTCTCTAATCGTTGTGGATTTCTGCTGATAGTCGTGATAATGGGAGTTCCAATATCAATGGAAGTCACAATAAGGTTTCTAATTATGCGTGAGAAGCATGCTGAAGATATATGACAAATACTTTAACATTTATGAATGGAGTTTATATGAATCTCGAAAAGATTTTTAAAGTAGCGTTTCTTGTTTTGTTTGCCCTGGCTATTTTTATTTACGGCATGGCGAACAGATACCAATTTTTTCATATTACCAATAGTCTTACCGGGCTTGCATGTAACCATTATACAGGGAAGTGTGAATGGCTGTCCCCGGAGGAGATGGGAGTAGAAAAGATAAAGGTGTATGCGGAGAAACATCAACGAGAGGAAATGGAAAAACGGGCAGTCCCGCAAGTGCAAGTGCCAGTGCCAAAGCCAGAGAGTCCACGGTAATAATGACGGCGGAAAATTTTCATGATAAGAACCACATAACTGGCACGGGTATGACTATAGATGAGACTGAACATGCATTTCTCGAAACGCCAGTAAATTCTGTTCCTGAACCCGCTACAATGTTTCTTCTCGGATTTGACTTGGTGGAGTTAGCGGGAATGAGAAGGATGAAAAAATAATTTAACATTCAATGAGATTATATGGCAGGGTCAGAAATGACCCTGCTTTTTCGTTGTTGCTTTCTACCCGTAATTTTCTACGCTCTGAATTATCTTGAGGTGAAGACTCGTAGGTCGAGACAGCATTTGCTTCTTCCTGTAAGGTAGCATCGGGCGATTTTCCAAGGCATACTTTATTTCAAGTAGTATTCGATATTAACTATATCCATGATCAGATGAGTAACCGAGCCGTTTTGTCCTCTCATACTACCAGGGATTGCGAGAAGCAATTTTAAAATACCATCTGACAGGGAATCCCCTCTGATTCAAATGCGGTTCTCAATTCCTCTCCCTTTTGTGAAAAAAAGCCGTCTTCCATGGCCCACTGCATCCCATATTTCTTGTATGCCCAGTCTGCGTAATGATAGTTAAGCCTGTCTACGATCACATACTCCACTGTACCCTTAAGCGCACTAACCAGGCCTTCTGCACCCGGAAGGATCGGTGCCACCATGGCGAATGTCCTGATCCCTTCCGCGTGAAGATGCGCCAATGCTTTGATCCTCTCACTGGATGATGATGCCTCTGGCTCAAAGATTTTTCTTACCCTTTCATCCATCGTGGTTATGGTGAATCCGACCTCGACATTATCTGTTCTCTTCAGTATCTCGATGTCCCTCAGGACAAGGGAAGATTTGGTCTGAACTGTAAAAGGCCAGCCGTTTTCCGCGAGGATTTCAAGACATCGTTTCGTGAGCATATACCTCTTTTCCAATGGTTGATAAGGGTCGCACACGCCGCTTATCCACACCCTCCCGACCTTTTTTTTCTTCACCTCTGAGGCTAAGAGCTCAGGGGCATTTATCTTTACATCGACAACCCCCCCATCTCTCCCTGTGCCCTGTAAACCGCTTCATAAATTTGGCATAGCAGTAGAGGCAATCATGCTGGCATCCTACGTAAGGATTTAAAGCATAATCATAGACCTGAGACCGCGATAGGATATTCTTTGCCTTTATCACCGTGATATTCATTGCTTATATTTTTATCACGGTTTGTTTAATTTCTAAAGCCGTACTTGATATAATTGAGCATCGAAGGGTTACGGTTCCTTGAGGGTTTAAAACAAGTTCATGCAGCAGATGCTTCCTGAAACAAAGAATCCAGTGATTTTGACGGATATGCTTTGTTTCAAAAAGTATTCAATATTGACTGTAATCAACCATCGGGTGATTTTGATAGGCCTACATCATTTCAATTGTAAGTAAATGATGATCACCTTCTTTTGGCCTTGACAAGAGGGGTGGTGATGAACGCAAATATCCGCAAAATGTAATATGGCTATTTTCTTCGTGCGCCAAAACAAAATGGCGCTTTTTCTTAATTTTGAGCGAACGGTATTTTACGATGAAACGTTACCTTATTTTTGGCTCGGCAGGGCTGGGCCTTCTGATGTATTCCATCGATAGCACGGTGGTTGCGGTGGCCTTCCCCCATCTGATCAAGGACCTGCACACTAATGTTCTCTGGGCGGGCTGGACAGTTTCAATCTACCTCGTTGCGGTGATGAGCGCGATGCCGCTGATGGGAATCCTGAGCGATAACTACGGACGGAAAAAGGTCTACCTGGCATCCCTCGTTCTTTTTACGGCCAGTTCCTTTGCCTGCGGTTTCGCGCCCAACATCTATAGCCTGGTGATCTTTAGGTTCCTTCAGGGCATCGGGGGGGCGAGCTTCCTCCCGACGGCCGCGGGCATCGTGAGCGAGCAATTCCCCGAGAACCGCGAAAGTGCCATCGGCCTGTTCACGAGCATCTTTCCCATCGGCGGCATCATCGGCCCGAACCTGGGAGGCTGGATCGTCAGCCAATATTCCTGGCGTTACATCTTCTACATCAACCTGCCCATCGGCATCGCTCTGATCAGTCTGATCACGATCCTTCTTCACGATGAGAGGGTTTCTTCTCGGCCCAATATCGATTTTATGGGGGCCACATTCTTCTTCGGCGCCATCCTCTTTCTGATGCTGGGCTTGAACCACTTCGCGGAAAACTTCTCCATCTTTTCATTTTTTTTGGCGGCCCTTTTGCTGGGCGTCTGCGTTTTTTTCCTTTACCTGTTTTTTCGGCAGGAGAAGAAGGCCTCCAATCCCATCCTCGACATGGCTCTGCTGAGATCGAAACCCTTTTTCGCGGCCAACCTGTTCAACATGATCATCGGTGCCGGGGTGTTCGGNNCTGGCCAGCGGCATGATCCTGACGCCTCGCTCGATCGGAATCATTTCCGCATCCGCGCTGACCAGTTTTCTGCTCAAACGCTGGGGTTACCGGCGCCCCATTGTGCTGGGCTTGATCTTGGTCTCCTTTTCGACGATTCTCTTGGGCGACCAGGAGTTTCAGCTGTTTAGCGTCCTCGGCATTAACATGGGGGCGACCGAAAACCTGCTCATCACGATTATGGTGACTGGCATCGGATTGGGAATTCTCCTTCCCGCCTCCAACAACGCTTGCATCGAACTGATGCCCGAAAAGGTGGCCACAATCACTGGCCTTCGGGGGATGTTCCGATCAGTCGGAGGGGTGTGCGGTATCTCGCTGATCACCATCATCCTCCATTTGAGCTCCACCCCTGCGAGGGGCTTCCGGGCGGTCTTCATTGGCTTTGGCTTCGGGTTATTGCTTGCCATTCCGCTGGCCTTTCTCATTCCCGCCGGAAGAAAAGGGAGGGATCAACAATTGCCACCTGAATTCACAGTGGAATGAGACGCGCCCAAAGGAATCGACTGATCAGCACGACAATTGCGCTGGCCTCCTTGTCAAGGGGGACATGATTTCAAACGGTAATCTTCGCCGCAATTCTGAACTGAAAATTGCTGATAAATAGGTAAAGTGCGCAATTCTGATGATTGATTAGATCGCCATCTTTCGGCTTGATTGCTACCTTACCCTTACCCCAAGGCTGATCGTTGATACTGGGTCGAAAAACCCTCGCTCAAGGGCATGTTTCAGCCCTTCTCTCGCTGGTCTGATCCGCTGGGACAATGAAGGTTGACTTTTCAATCAAACAGAGGCATATTCAGAACATCATATAAGTCCCAGTCACAAAAACCCCCATAAAATGATGTGGTGAAGTGATGGTGATCCCCGAATAGAAACCCCGTTTCTCAAAAAGAGTACGGGGTTTTGTATTTTAATCATTCATTTCAATGCGTGACCTTATGAAAGATGATCATAAGACAAAGAAGCAGCTCATAGATGAACTGATGGAATTGCGTTCGCAAAATGCCGCGCTGAATAAATCAATAACCGGAGGTATATCGGCAGAGCTTGTAACCGAGGAGACCCTCCAAGCCAACAGGGCACAACTGTCCAACGCTTTGGAAATTGCTCATCTCGGCCACTGGGAGTATGACGTAGCTAACGACCTCTTCACGTTCAATGACCAATTCTACAAAATTTTCCGCACCACGGTCGAACAAGTCGGCGGGTATACAATGCATTCCACCGAATACGCCCGTCGCTTTGTCCATCCTGATGACATAGATGTGGTCGGAGAAGAAACTCGGAAAGCCATCGAAACAACAGATCCCCATTTTAACCGGCAGATTGAACACCGAATGCTCTATGCAGATGGGACGGTCGGCCATATCACCGTCCGATTTTTCATTGTCAAGGACTCTCACGGCAGAACAGTCAAGACTTATGGAGTGAATCAAGACATCACCGATCGCAAGCGGGTGGAAGAGCGTCTGCGGTTGACTCTTGAAGCAACGAACGATGGCATTTGGGACTGGAACATCCCGACCGGCAAGGCAGTATTCAGTCCGCGCTACTACAGGATGCTTGGGTTTGAACCCTACGAATTTCCCGAAAGCTATGATTCCTGGAGAAGCCTTGTCCATCCTGATGATTTTGACTGGGCAGAACGGAAAATTAACGAACACATCAATAAGAACATTGGTTATGCCATTGAAATCCGTATGAGGACAAAATCTGGTGATTGGCGCTGGATTCTGACCCGTGGCATGGTCGTCGAGCGAGATACGGATAACCGCCTTGTCAGGATGGTTGGAACTCACTCAGACATCACCGAGCGCAAGAGGATGGAGGAATCCCTAAAACGAAGTGAAGAGAACTTCCGTCATTCTCTCGATGACTCACCTATGGGGGTGCGCATCGTGACAGAAGCAGGTGAAACCATTTATGCCAACCGGGCTATTCTGGATATCTATGGCTACGACAGCATGGAGGAATTGAAAACAATCCCCGTAGAGAAGCGCTATACCCCGGAAAGTCATGCCGACTTCCTGGGCAGAAGAGAGAAAAGACAACAAGGGATTGATGCCCCGTCTGAATATACCATAAACATCATCCGGAAAGATGGTGAAGTCCGTAACCTCCTGGTCTTACGTAGTGAAATATTATGGGATGGTGAAAGACAGTTTCAAGTTTTATACAGCGACATCACCGAGCGCAAGCAGGCAGAAAAAACTCTGAAGGAGAGCGAGGAAAGATACAGATCGCTGGTTGATAATGCCCATGAAGCCATTTATGTTGCACAGGACGGCATGATCAAATTCATCAATCGGGCAGGAGTTGAAATAGCCGAGCAGTCAGAACAAGAACTCATTTCAAGACCTTTTATCGAGCTCATCCACCCGGATGATCGCGCTATGGCAGGAGAGCGCTATCTGAAACGTCTCAAGGGCGAAGTGTTAAAATCCAGGTATATCTTCAGGATTATTACCAAAAACGACAACATCAAATGGCTTGAAGTGGGCTCTGCCTTGATTAACTTTGAGGGACGGCCCGCCACGTTGAATGTAGTCACCGACATCACCGACCGCAAACAGGTAGAAGAGGAATTGAGGACTTCTCATTTGCAGTTTCGGGCACTTGCCACGCGACTGCAACAGATACGTGAAGAAGAGAGGGTACTGATTTCGCGAGAAATTCATGACGAAATGGGAGGGGGACTTACCGGGTTGAAGATGGATCTCTCATGGCTGTTACGCAAGATGGGCGACGCAGACCCCTGTGAAGAGCGTGTTGCCTTGATGGACAAGATTCATACATCGAATGCGTTGATAGATCAGATGATCAAGATAGTCCGCCGTATATCCACTGATTTGCGGCCATCCGTTTTAGATGATTTGGGGCTTATAGCCGCTCTGGAGTGGCAGTTGTCGGAATTTACGAGTCACACTGAAATTCTGCATGAGTTCGCCACAACTTTCGAATATGTTAACATGGAAAAGGACACAGCCGTTGCCGTGTTTCGCATCTTTCAGGAAGCTATGACCAATGTGGCGCGACACTCCCAAGCAACAAAGGTTACCGTCGTTTTACGAGAGAGTGAGAGAAGTCTTTTCGGGGATGGAAGTCTTGTTCTTGAGATCAGAGACAACGGCAGGGGAATCACAGAGGAGGAAATTCTGAATCCAGAATCCCTCGGGCTGCTTGGCATGAAAGAACGTGTTCTGACTTTTGGAGGAGAAATCTCAATTCGTGGTGAGCCCGATGGAGGAACCACCCTGATCCTCAAAATACCCCAAATACAGGGAGAACCATCATGATCAAAGTGATCATTGTCGACGACCATCCGGTGGTGCGGTGCGGCCTGAAGCAGATTATCGAANNGGTTTTGATGTGTTGAAACAATTGAAGTACGAGCATCCAAAGCTCCCGGTCCTCATTCTGAGCGTTCACCCGGAGGACCAGTATGGTTTGCGGCTCATCAAGGCCGGCGCTGCGGGATACCTGATGAAAGAGGGGGCTCCGGAAGAACTGGTTAAGGCCATNNAATGCCGGGGGTAAGTATGTCAGTGCATCTCTCGCTGAGAAACTGTTTTCCCATTTTGATGCCTCTGATAAGCCGCCTCATGAGAACCTTTCGGATCGCGAATTCCAGATCCTGTGCCTGATCACCGGGGGGAAATCTTTGAAAGGTATCGCGGACGAACTCTGCATCAGCGAAAAAACGGTCAGCACCTACCGCAGCCGCATCATGGAAAAAATGAGAATGATCACCAATTCCGATCTGATCCACTATGCATTAGAAAATCATCTCGTCTGAACAACGTCAATATGCTCAAATCTTATTAATTTCCACTTAAATTCCAAATTCAAAGTTGCTGACTCGTAGGTATTGTCAACCGTGGCCCAGAATCTACTAATCTGCTCGCTCGTTGGTGCCGCGTAGAGAACGCACCGGCCAGCCAGGAAATGTTCGACCGCGAAGATTCCAATACCGACGGTTTTCCCCGACCGACGACAGCCTTCACGACCTTACGCTTAGCCTCCGACCTCATGAACTGCAGCTGCTTATCGTGGGGTAATGGCAGGGTTATTCTGTAACTCAGCCTTTTGGGTGACGTTGATTGCACGCTTGTCCTCGTAAACGACGGTGATGGTGATCGGTGCCTTGGGGGTGTTATCCTCTTCTGTCATCCCGAGTAGTTTAGCCCCCAGTTCCATGGCCCTCGTCTTGCTGTGCAGCGTCACTTTGGTCGTGCCACTTCCCGAAGCGGTTCGCGTCTCCGTTACTGATTCGACAGCAGCCGCCTGCTCTTCGGTCAACTCAGATGACGGCCTTAGTGTCACACCATCCGGCCCCCAGGTCATATAATTCCCGATATCAGCGTTGAGAATGGCGCCTGTCTGCTTTATGATTTATCAAACATTAAGAAAGGAGCAGAAGATGGTAGCTGAACAGATTGGATTGTGAACATCATGAACTCAAAACATAATTACTCTTTTCTATTGAGTTTAACGATTTCATGGGCAGGAAACGCTGATTCTATCGTCTCAAATCAGGTCAAAAACTCAATAGGAAACTTTACGAATGTGAAAGGATGCACAAAATGACACTGGAACAGACAGCTAAAGTCATCAGTTTTCCCTCAGAGCTGAGGTCTAAAAGAACGCGGAAGTCAGGGGGAAGGGTCAGGAGCGTTGACGGGATCAAGTATTTCAATGAAAAACAGATCAAAATGATCAGGAGGGCTGTCAGAGATCAGGCAGAGATGGACATAAAGAAGGGTCAGGTCACAGCAATCAGGGAGTGGATGGTCATTGATCTGCTGACATGCACAGGATTGAGGGTCTCTGAAGCTGCAAATCTACGATGCGGTGATTTGAAGATTGGATACACAGAGAGCAAAATTTACATCCGTGAAGGCAAAGGGCATGTCTCGGGTCATGTTGTCATCAATGACGCTGTTAAGGAGCATTTGAGAGCGTTTATGAGCTGGAAACAGACTCAGGGTGAACAGACAGGGGAAGACGATTATCTGTTCGTCGGTCAGAGAGGGGCATGGACGAGTCAGGCGATTCAACAGATTGTCAAAAAGTACCTAAAAAAGCTGGATCTCTATGAAAAGGGTAAGGCGGTACATGCTCTCAGGCATTCTTATGCAGTGGAGCTGTATTCTAAAGATAAGGATCTGCGTGCTGTGCAAAAACAGCTCCGGCATGTATCAATTCAGTCAACACTGGTATATGCGGACGTGACTGACGAATCTATTGGAAGTCAGATCAGGGGGCTCTGGAACTAAACATCGGGGAGGGTAAGACAATGAAGCGAATCCTGACAATAATTATGCTGCTGGCAGCGGTGGGGCTCACAATCCCGCCAGACCCGGTGAAAACATTTGTTCCCGACGAGGCGCAGATTGTCCAGGCGGAAGCGGTAAACTACTTCACGATTATAAATTATCTGTGCCGATATGAATGCCAACGCCGTGAGTATGATCCAGACTATTGCCAAAAAGCCTGCGGGGATTAAAATACCTATGATGGAGATTGCAGTGTCTCTATACAAAGAAATATGGCACGTCCCAGCTGAATCTTTACAACTGGCTTAAAAAGAATGGGCTCCAGCGCATCAAACCTTAGTATTAGGCTCTGAATGGCAGTATGTATGCTATGTCATAGGACCAGACTTACTTGACAGCAAGTGTAAAAACCACAACGAAGCATAACTTCCTGTACTCCACACCCGCCGGTCTTGCAATAACTGACGAGATTACGATTGGTAATACTCATCTGGTTCATTCTACTCCGCACACAATAGCGAATAATCTTTATGCATTTAGATGCAATGGCAACAGTGTCGGATATCTTTGCAAACTCAGAAATATTCATAATACGATTTGATTCCATATGGTTAAGTTAAATTTGATGACCATACGCCACGATACACCACCATTTAATGTCGGATATCTTTACAATTTTCTACTTTAAACTAGCAGCCTAGAATCACTGTATTCGAGCCTAACGCTATTGATTTACTAGAACATCATGTGTAAATACAATTTATTACGCTCTATTAGGGAATAAGAATTGTATAAAAAATGCATTGGGAACGAATCTTGCGTTAAATTTTAGCGTCCTTGCACGAAAAAGCAAATTCTTTTCAAATAAAATCAATAGAAGGAGAGTGGGTTAATGAAAAAAGCTTTATGGTATTCGTTGCTTGCAACAATCTTATTTTTGAGTGCAACCGGTACCACACAGGCATATACATGGTATTCCTACAACGGACATGAATATGCGTTAACTAGTGAATGGTCAACATGGGCTGGAGCAAAATCGGAGGCAGCACTCGCGGGTGCTAGTCTTGTTACCATAGAGACCCCTGATGAGAATGCATGGCTGACAAGTCAATTTCATGACACCTATGGTCGTCCTTATACTGTTCAGAATCCTTATTCGTGGATGGCTGCGGCATGGATAGGTCTTTACAATAATAATGGCGTTTGGACTTGGGATAGCACAGGTAATCCCGCAACCTACATTCCGAATGGTTCCTTCACCGGACAAAATGGCATACATGCTTATCTGCATGTGGGGGATCACCCCTGGGCCGGTTCATGGAATAATGATGGAAGCCATGATACTGGAGACGGAAACTTTTATGGCATTATGGAAAAGACATCCGTCCCTGAACCCACCACCATGCTGCTACTTGGTCTTGGCCTGATTGGGTTGGCAGGCGTGAGGCGGAAGTTTAAGAACTAACTCAACACATGATCAGTTTAATTACAGAAAGGCAGGGTCTGATGGCTCTGCCTTTTTTGTGCATTTCAAGTCGTAATCATTGCTATAATCTTAAAGCATAAATTGTGGACTCGTAGGTAACACCAATAACCGGCAAATTTCATTTTTCCCCCTGATCACTCCTACA
>PLMX01000008.1 GCA_003142635.1 Syntrophaceae bacterium
GATAGTTGACTGAAAGCAACAAATCGTCAACCTTGATAAAAATGCGGGATTTCATAGGGTAACCAGCATATATAAAACCATTTTCCATTTGACATCCCTATGGATACGCGGTACTACCTTCAAGCGTCAAGATAACTCAAATAAGCGCTTCACCTCTTCTTTTCATTCGTCATCGTTTCTCACTGTGGGGGGGGGTACCACGATGAAAGATGCATCCAAGACCAAGCAGGCTTTGACTGAAGAACTGGCGTCTCTAAGACGGAGAATCCAAGAGCTGGAACAATCGGAAGCCGAGAGGAAGAAAGCTGCGCTCAAAGAATTGCAGACGTCTGAAGAGAAATACCAGATGCTGGTGGAGGGTGTCAGTGATGTCCTCTTTGAGATTGATCATCAAGGGGTGGTTCTTTATTTCAGTCCGATTGGCAAGGTTATCTGGGAATACGATCAGGCTGATGTCATTGGCAAGAACTTCATTGAATTTGTGCATCAGGATGATCGGGAGCTGGCGATCAAGCGATTCCAGGAACTCGTGGCCGGCATGGAATACCCCTTAACCTTTCGAATTAAGAGCAAATCCGGTAAATACATATGGGCGCGGACGAAAACGAAGCCTCGGATGGAAAATGGCAGGTTTATGGGCGCCAGCGGAATACTCACCGACATCACCGACCAAAAGCAGGCCGAGGAGGCGCTGCGGGAGAGTGAAGCCCTATTACAGTCCCTGATTGACTATATGCACGACGCCATGCTCATCCTCACATGGGACGGGTCCATCCTTTTCGCCAACCAGGCGGCGGCAAGGATCATCGAATTCGAGCGTCCTGAAGAGTTCGTCGGTCACAATATGATTGAATATCTCCACCCCGATTCCTTTCAAAAAGCAGCAGAGGATCTCGAAGCAGTCAAGGCCGATAAAATGGGATTTCCTTCTGAATACCAACTGCATTCGGTGACGGGTCGGCACATTTGGGTGGAAAGCATCGGGGGGAAGATTATTTTCCGTAACGCTTCTGCGAATCTTGTCTGCATCAGGGATATCACCGAGCGCAAGCTGGCGGATAAGGCGTTGCGGGAAAGTGAAGAGAGATATCGTAAAGTGGCTGACTTCACCTATACCTGGGAATACTGGCTCGCTCCCGATGGAAAATATATCTATGTCTCCCCTGCCTGTGAGCGCATCTCCGGTTATCGGGTTGAGGAATTTCATCAAGACCCAAACCTGCTGGAGAAGATCACCCATCCCGATGACAAGCACTCGTTAGCCGTCCACCTTCGCAACGTGTTGCGGGGCAAAACTGATGCTAGTGAATTGGAGTTTCGTATTATCACCCGTGACGGTAAAGAGCGCTGGATCAGTCACGTATGCAGCGATATATACAGTCAAACCGACGAGTATCTGGGCCGACGAGGAAGTAACCGCGACATCACCGTTCGCAAGCTGGCCGAGGAAGAGCTTCTGCGGACACTCGAAAGTCTCAGGAAGGCCGTTGGTGCGACCATACAGGTCATGGTGTTGGCCGTGGAGGCAAGAGATCCCTATACGGCAGGTCATCAGCTCCGGACAGCGGATCTCGCCCGAACCATTGCCACGGATATGGGATTAACCCAGGATACAATTGACGCCATCCGTATGGCGGGTTCCATTCATGATATCGGGAAACTATACGTCCCTTCCGAGTTATTGACTAAGCCATCAAGACTTACAGATATCGAGCTTTCCCTGATTAAAGAACACTCTCGAAGAGGATACGAGATGCTGAAGGATGTAGAATCGCCATGGCCCCTGGCGGAGATAATCTACCAACACCATGAACGGATGAATGGTACTGGCTATCCAAGAAATCTGAAAGGGGATGACATTCTCATGGAGGCCCGCATTTTGGCTATCTCTGACGTTGTGGAATCTATGGGCTCCCACCGTCCCTATCGTCCTTCCCTGGGTATTGAGGCAGCCCTCGAGGAGATTGAGAAGAATAGAGGAACATTTTACGACACAGGTGCAGTAGATGCATGCCTGAGAGTATTCCGAGAAAAAGGTTATCAACTTCTTCAATGATATGTTGACGCTAATCCCATAGAAAAACATGTTTATAAATGGTAATCCTCACTACAACGCTGACATGAAATTTGAGGACTTGTAGGTATAGTGTGCAACTCCAATGATTGATTAAATTGCCCATCGATGGGCGGGCTGTCATCAAACCTCTGAAACAGGGTTTTAGAGATCAGAATCGATTATTTGGGGTTGATTGTGCTACCTTAACCCCTGCGCGATCGTTGACTCTGTGCTTAAAAACCATTACTCAAGGGCATGTTTCAGCCCTTCTCTTGCTGGTTTGATCCGCTAGGACAGGAGGGTTGACATTTCAATCAAACAGAGGCATATTCAAACCATCATATAAGTCCCAGTCACATAAACCCCCATAAAATGATATGGTGAAGTGATGGTGATTCCCGAATAGAAACCCCGTTACTCAAAAAGAGAGCGGGGTTTTGTGTTTATTAAACAAGGAGAAGTGACATGAAATATATTCTTGTTTTGTTAATATTTGTTAGTTTGCTGACAGGGTGTGCATCCGCCCCTCGGTCAGAGGGAGAGCCGTATTCGGGTTACTCCTGTCGGGAAAGCCTGATGCACTTCAACAGTTTCTGTACCGACACGAAGTTAACCAATGAAGAATTTGAAGCCAAAGTTCAGGATTGCGAAAAAGATTTTGCGACTGAAATCTGTGACAAGGAGCAAGTCGATTTATTGCGGTGCATGGGACGAGCGAATCCGGGGATATACTCATCAAGCAGGGGAGCATATCCTCCGGAGGATATCTTTGGCAATGGAAGCGAAGCGGATGGCTGTGATTGCTCCACATTCTTGGGAGCATTAGAAGAATGCCAGATAAAGAAAGGGATTTTCTAATCGGTTAGACACCCTGCCACCCCTTGAGGGCTAAACTGGAATCAGTCACCTTCACATTGCGGAGGGCATAGTAGATGAAAAAATATATCTCAATAGCAATAATCCTGTTCGTTTTTCTTCTGATTGCCCTTCAACCCGGATATGCGACCGACCTCAACCTCCACAATTCCCCTACCCAAGTCTGTTTTAGCCCAAATGGTGGCTGCACAGAAATCATCGTCAATCAGATAGAAGCTGCAAAATCAGAAATCCTTGTTCAGGCCTATTCCTTTACTTCTGCACCAATTGCCAAGGCTCTCACTAATGCCTTCAAAAGAGGAGTAAAGGTAGAAGCTATTCTTGACAAGAGCCAGAAAAGAGAAAGATATACCTCCGCCACTTTTATATCTAGCGCCGGTATCCCAACATACATTGACAGTAAACATGCCATTGCGCATAACAAGATCATGATCATCGACAAAGAAACAGTTATCACGGGTAGCTTCAACTTCACAAAGGCTGCTGAGGAGAAGAACGCTGAGAATCTGCTGATCATCAAAGCGAAGGACTTGGCAAAACTGTATATAGATAACTGGTATGCGCACAAGGAACATTCGGAGCCATACGAACGGTAATTGATTCACTGATACCAGGACTGGTTGAAACGTCTGTCATGAACCAAAAATAAGGAAAGAATCATGAGTAATTTACTTGATAATTACCCTATCGTTGTTGAATTTCCTATCGCCTGGGGTGAAATGGACGCCATGAGTCACGTCAACAACATCGTCTATTTCAGATTTTTCGAGAGCGCCAGGATTGCCTATTTTGAAAAGATGGATCTGATGGGCTACATGACAAAGACAGGGATTGGACCCATTCTCGCCACGACATCCTGTAAATTCAAGATACCCCTGTCCTATCCGGACAAAGTCCTCATCGGTGCGAAAGTGGTCAGCATTGAAGAAGATCGGTTTGTCATGCATTACCTTGTCGTCAGTACCAAGCATCAGAAGGTAGCCGCTGAAGGTGACGGGGTGATCGTGACTTTCAATTATAAGGAAGGCAAGAAGGTGACTGTTCCGGAGGTCGTGAAACAGAGCATTCTTAATATTGAAAAATCAGCTCCGGATACTGTAAAATAAAATAACAACTAAAACAAAGGAGGTCAAATCTGATGAAAAAATCAACATGGTCGAAAATCATTATTCTCACATTGGTACTTGTATTTGCAGCCACTCTTTCTTTTGCCGCCGATCCAAAGGCACCGGCAAAGACAACTCCACCAGCGAAACCTGTAAAGGCAGAGCTGATTGACATCAACACAGCCACAAAGGCAGAACTGTCGGCACTTCCTGGTATTGGTGATGTCTATTCCCAGAAGATTATTGATGGACGCCCTTATGCAAAGAAGGATCAACTGAAATCGAAGAAGATCATTCCCGGTGCTACCTATGATAAGATAAAAGACAAGATCATTGCAAAACAGGCTCCCAAGAAGAAATAATTTGAAGAATCTTTAAGAGAGAATGCCTCGGTATCTGATCCGGGGTATTCTTTTCTGTATTATGTGAAGTTTTGCCGACAACTAACGCCCGAGGGGTAAAACATCATGACACTGACCAAACTTGAAATTGTTAATATGATTAATGAACAAATTGGATTCCCTAAAGTCGAGTGCATCAGAATCGTTGAGAGCTTCTTTGACATCATTAAATCCGAGCTCGACAAAGGCAATCCTGTGATGATCTCTGGATTCGGCAAATGGACGGTGAAAGCGAAAAGAGAACGTAAAGGAAGGAACCCTCATACTGGAGAAGTTTTATCAATCAAAGCGAGAAAGGTTGTTACGTTTAGTCCGTCTGCTGTGTTGAGGGATGATTTGAATCCCTGACTCTGCCAAGAATAGTTCATTAACTTATCCAGACAATCTAAGGATCACAACAATGTTTCCAACAGATCAATACATCAATGTAAAAGGGGTTAATACACGTTACTGGACAGCTGGTGACAAGGGACCGATACTCCTTCTGCTCCATGGCTTCGGGGCTTCCGTAGAGATATGGCAGTATAACGTTGAACCCCTTGCCAAGTTCTATAGAGTATACGCCATTGATCTTGTCGGTTTTGGCCGTACGGATAAACATGAAGGACTTTATACACCACCCTTTATGGTCGATTTCATCAATGATGCCCTAACCGCTTTGAATCTTGAAAAAGTAACCCTGATAGGTCTGTCCATGGGAGGCGGCCTATCCATTCTGTATACTCTCCGTTTTCCCCACAAGGTAGATAAACTCGTATTGGTTGACAGTGCCGGATTAGGTAAGGAAGTAATCTTTTCAATGAGACTTATGTCTCTTCCTTTTCTCGGAGAATTCGTCACAAAACCAAGCAGGAAAATGGCCTATCTCTTTTTCAAACCGGCAGTTCTGAATCCCGCTCAACTTAAAGGTCAATTCACGGATATCTATTATGAGCTGTTTTCGCTACCCGGTGCTCAGACGGCCATGTTAAAGGTGATACGGTCCGGGTGTAACATTTTTGGCATCAAGAAGGATGTTCTTAATGAAACCCTGATGAATCTTCACAGAATCACATCACCCACCCTGATCATATGGGGGAGACAGGATGCCATTATCCCTTTAATACAAGCCTATTATGCCAAAGAGAAAATACCCAACAGCAAACTCCACGTCATCGAACAGTGTGGTCACATGCCCAATTTTGAGAAGCCAGATGAATTTAACCAAGTGGTCCTGGACTTTCTTTCCAGATGATTAGTAGAAGCATATCAACATTTACGAGGGACGTTCGTGATTTTCAAAGCCATTGCATTCGCAACCAAAGCCCATTCCGGGCAATATCGTAAAGGGACAAAGATTCCTTACATTACACACCCTTTGAATGTTGCGAAGATTCTGATCGAATTTATGTGTCCGGAACCTGTCATTGTGGCCGGTATTCTCCATGACACGTTGGAAGACACACCCGTCACCTTTGATGAAATCAGGGATTTCTTTGGAAATGAGGTTGCCGATCTTGTCAATGCTGTATCAGAACCAAACAAGAGTGATTATACGTGGGAAAACCGGAAAGCACACACGCTGAAGTGCCTTAAAACCTCATTACCTGAAGTGCTCATCATCTCTCTTGCCGATAAATTAGATAATATCAAAGCGATCAGAGAAGACTATCATAAAATTGGTGACGGTCTGTGGAAACGATTCAGACGCCCGAAAGAGAAGCAACAGTGGTATTATGAAACCCTTGCGGATGTTTTTTGTGAAAGATTAACGGATATAAAAGCGGCGGCCCTTGTCAATCATTTCAAAAACGAAGTGAATCTTGTATT
>PLMX01000223.1 GCA_003142635.1 Syntrophaceae bacterium
TCATGAGAAAAAGGCGGAATGTTGGGTAGGACAAACATGTATCAATGGCCAGTCTTTGTCTGATGGGGTTCAGTGATCAAGAAAGAAACGGCTGATATGATATCTATTGATTTCCTGAAGAAATATTGTATCTATCGGAAGACTTGATAAATCTCTCTTTCAGGAAGACATTTTCACTATTGAATCAAAACATCCAATGGTGTCGATCAGACATCCAGAGACGGATGGTATCGTACAACCAATCCCTGAGGCTTGAAACGACATAAAATCTGGGGAGAAGGAGATTGTCTTCCGGTAGTATCAACCCTTCGTCAGTAGCTTTTTTAGCTAAGGCCGTATAAGGATAGATGCGAATGCCAATTGTAATTTTCAGGGAATCAAGGTTTAGTGAATCGGCAAATACCAGACTTTCTTGAGCTGATTCCATGGTCTCTCCCGGTCCCCCCAACAAAAGGAATCCCATTTGTCTAATTCTGGAGTCCTTGAGCATACCCGAGGTCCGGCGCACCTCATCCAGAGAGTATCTTTTATTCATTTTGCACAGTATTTGTTCGCAACCGCTTTCAAAGCCTAGACTAACCTCCATGCAGCCTGCTTTTGCCATAAGATGAACAAGTCCTTCATCAAGCTTACTTGGGTAGATAATGCACCGCCAAGATATAGCCAGTCCGCTTTCTATGATCTTTTGGCAGATTTTTTTGGAGTATTCTTCTGGAATATTAAAGATATTATCGACAAAATAGAACCGCTGAAATCCGGCTCCGACATGGCTGGCAATTTCCTCAATGATCAAATCCGGCCGCCTCTTTCTGATCGGGCGGCCTTCAATGATCGCAGTAGAACAATAGCTACAATCCATTGGACATCCACGCCTTGTCTGCAAAGGTATCCAGAATTCCTGTTTGTCAGGAGCACGAAGAGATGAAAGATCGGCACCGGGAAGCGGAAATAGATCGAGGTTCTTCTCAAACATTCTTTTACCCTGTTGGCCCAAACCCCGTAGATAAAGGCCAGGGGCACCTGAAAGGTCTTCACCCCGTGCGAGGCGATCCAGAAGAAAAGGGAACGATGTCTCCCCTTCTCCCTGTATCCCCATGTCTGCTTCCAAATAGTTTAGGGCGCTTTCAGGAAAAATGCTGTAACCTGCACCACCCAGAACGATGGGAGCATCAGAAAGATTGCGACAATCAGTAACAACTTTTTTCACCTGATCCAGGAGGAATCTGGGGTTCTCCATATTCTGATCGTCAACATTTCTCACGGAGATGCCGATTATTTTCGGATCAAATGAAGCAATTGCCTCTCTGATGGACGGCTGGTCATCTTTTTCGGTCATAAGGTCAACAAGCTTCACCTCATGCCCTGCTTTCTGTGTCGCTGCGGATACGCAGTTCAATCCCAGCGGCAAAGGGAGAATGTTGATCCGTTCGGTATTTGCGGAAACGAGGAGAACTCTGATTTGAGTACCTCTCTACAATAATGGTTATCCTACTACTGTTTACTTTCCCGGTGGCATCATTTCAACTATTAACGTTCGTAATCTTGCATGTTTCTTAAATTTCATCAACTGAAGAGTACAGGAAGAAGTTAGCGAGAAAGGTCGTCTGTTTCTTTTACCTACAAAGAAACAACTTTAAAATCAATTGATATTGAGGATTACTATTTAAAAGTTGCAATATTAAGTTGATCCGACGCCCCTTGATTCCTTGTTGCAAAAGCGCTGCTTCAGGCGTCTACTCATGCCATTGCACTTAGGGTTTTTCGGAAGCGTGCCAGGGACACGGCAAAGAAGCTTGTCCCTATCAGAACCAGTGCAATGAATTGCGGCCAGACTACAGACAGCCCTGCTCCACGATACAAAATGGCCTGACCAATGATTACGAAGTGCGTGCTTGGTGCCCCAAGCATTAGAGTTTGAACCAACTCGGGCATACTTTCCCGTGGCGTCATACCACCCGAGAGGATCTGCAGCGGCAATATCACCAGGATCAGTAGCATACCGAACTGCGGCATCGAACGCGCAAAGGTAGCAAGAAAAATACCCATCGAGGTGGTTGCAAACAGATGAAGGGTTGCGCCGGCCAGAAATAGCAATATAGAGCCTTCGATGGGCACAGAAAGCAGTCCTTTGACGATAAATATCAACGAGAACGATGCTGCCACAAGCACCACCAGAGCCATGGACCAAACCTTGGCAACCATAATCTCGAAAGGAGTTACCGGCATTACCATCAAGTGTTCAATTGTACCGTGCTCCCTCTCCCGGAGCAACGCGGCACCCGTCAGGATAATGGATAGCGTGGTGATTAGATTGATCAACTCCATCAACCCCATAAACCAAGAGGGATTCAATGCAGGATTGAATCGAGCACGCAACGCTAGATCCACCAGCAGTGATGTTGCGGCGTGATGGCGCTGCACGAAATCGGTCACTTCGCCTATGACAATTGCCTGTATATGGCCGCTGCCCGTGAAGGCCTGCTGCATTTGCGTGGCATCAACGCTGAGTTGGATTTCAGGACTGCGACCAGATAGGACATCACGCTGGAAGCTGGACGGGATGTTCAGCGCGAAGGTGTAGCGTCCGGTATTCATTCCCCTGTCAACTTCGGATTGCGTAATCATCACAGGGAGCATAAAATAGGGAGGATAGAACGTGTTCACTATACTCTGGGAAAGCTGCGACCGGTCCTCATCAACGATGGCGATGGTCGCCTTGTGTAGAGTTTCAGGAGCAGCCGTAGCTGCCGCGTAAACCATAACGGTAAAAGCTAACACGACAAGCACAAGCAACATCGGATCACGCAGCAGGCTGCGCAATTCTTTTATTCCCAGGTTGAGGATGTTATGAACGGTTTGCATGTTTATCGCTCCTGCTTTCTGAGAAGGATCGCTCCAAGTCCGATAAGTACCGGAACGGCGATCAGCAGCGGAACGAACGATGACTGGAGATCAACGAATCCGAGTCCCTTGGAGAAGGTACCTCGGGAGATGGTCACGAATGGAGCTGTTGGAAATATCTCCCCGATCACTCGCCCTATTCCTTCCATCGACGAGATCGGGTTAAGCAGACCGGAGAACTCCACGGCGGGTACCATAGTCAAGATGGCGGTGCAGAATAGGGCTGCGATCTGGCTGCGCATGAATGTTGAGATTACCATCCCTAAAGATGTTGTCGTAATCACATACAGGAAAGCCCCCAGCGTAAGCGTGATAAAACTGCCAGTGATCGACACTCTGAAGATGAAAACCGCTGCCGCCACGAGCACGAAAAAGTTGAGTATTGCAAGAGCTATGTAAGGAATCAGCTTGCCAAGCAGAAATTCTAGGCGTGTGACAGGAGTGACATAGAGATTGATTATGGAGCCGAGCTCTTTTTCGCGCACAACGGACAATGCTGTGAGAATGGCGGGAAGCAACATCAGCAATATTGGAATTACCGCCGGCACCATGGCTGGAAGGCTTTTCACATCCGGATTGTAACGAAAGCGTGTTTCAACGCTGGCCAATCCTACGGTAGCCGCCGTACCGTAGGCCTCTTGAGCCTTGGCGGCCAGCCACTGATTGTGTATGCCTTGCACGTAGCCTTGTACTGTTTCGGCACGCGTTGGCATGGCGCCATCTATCCAGGCACCGATCTGCACCGGAGTGTTGCGCGAGATGTCGCGTGCAAAACCGGGCGGTATCTCCAGCGCGAGGCTGAGTTCGCCGCTGCACATGCGCTGGTCCAGATCGGCATAGTCACGGATGGCCTCGTGTTCGACGAAGTAGCGCGAGCCCGAAAGGTTGAGTACATAGTCGCGGCTCATGTTGGTCTGATCGCGATCCAGCACCGCGAAGGCGAGGTTCTCCACGTCCATGCTGATGCCGTAGCCCAGCACGAACATCAGGAGCACGCTGCCCATTCCGGCCAGCGTGAGGCGAATGGGATCGCGGCGCAGTTCCAGCCATTCGCGCCGCGTATAACTGAGCAGGCGGCGCAGATTTAGAAATCCCCGGCTGCTGCCCGATGGAGCGGAGTGGGAGGATTTAGCCACTGCGGGTCGCGGTGCTTCTGTAGCGACCGTTGTCTTTTCCGGTTTTTGCTTTTCGACGGCTTCCTCGAGATGGCTGATGAACGCTTCTTCGAGGGTATGCACGCCGCGCTTCTCCACGATGGCTGTGGGTGTGTCGCTGACCAGTACCCGGCCCGCGTGCATCAGCGAAATTCGGTCACAGCGCTCGGCTTCGTTCATGAAGTGGGTGGAGATGAAGATCGTGACGTTGTCTTTGCGCGCCAGATCGATCATTATACGCCAGAAGCCATCGCGTGCTATCGGGTCCACACCGGATGTCGGTTCGTCCAGAATCAGCATCTCCGGTCCGTGGATCATGGCAACTGCAAGTGACAAACGCTGTCGCTCGCCCAGAGGCAGGGCGTCGGGTATAGCATCCATAATATCAGCCAGATCAAAGCGCTCTGCCATCTCCTTTACCCGCGCGGCAATGCGATCCTCCGGGATGCTGAAGAGGCGCGCGTGCAACTCCAGATTCTGTCGCACGGTCAGTTCACCATAGAGAGAGAAGGACTGGGTCATGTAACCTACACGGCGGCGCGTATCGATGTCGCGGGGATTTATCGGATTACCGAAAAGCCACGCCTGCCCTTCGCTCGCGGGTAACAGCCCCGTGAGCATTTTCATGGTAGTGGTCTTGCCGCAACCGTTGGAACCCAGGAAACCGAAAATCTCGCCACGGTGAATGCGAAAGTTGACGTGATCAACCGCCGTGAATTTTCCGAAGCGCATGGTTAGATTGCGCGCCTCAATAGCCACATCTGTTTCCTTTCCCGCCTCACGGGGCAGAATTTCCACCGGCTGGTAGCCGGCCCGCTTTTCGCTCGGTAGCATCTTGATGAAGGCATCTTCCAGCGTAACAGTTTCGGTGCGAGTCAGCAGTTCCTGNNTCGAGGATCAGCAGGTCCGGGTCATGGATTAGCGCGCAACACAGGCCTAATTTCTGCTTCATGCCGCCTGATAGCTTGCCGGCCGGACGATCGGAAAAGGGAGCGAGTCCAGTAGCACGGAGCAGCTCTCCAATGCGCCGCTCGCGCTCACGACGGCCATGGCCGAAGAGGCGGCCGAAGAAGTCCACATTCTCGAAGATCGACAGTGTCTCATAAAGATTCTTACCGAGACCCTGAGGCATATAGGCCACGCGCGGGCATACAGCCAAGCGGTGGCCGGTGTCGGCCATGTCGCCGCCCAATACCTCAATTTCGCCGGACTGGATCGCCCGGGCGCCTGCCACCAGGGAAAACAGACTGGACTTGCCCACCCCATCAGGGCCGATAACACCCACCATACAGCCTGCCGGAAAATCAAGGCTGATGCTGTCCAGCGCGATCGTCTTGCCATAATGCAGTCTCACCTTACGAAGTTGGGCGACGGGGGCCTGCGGTCGGGATTCAGACCCACTCATTAAGGAAGCCTCACTTGCAGATGCGCGGGCCACGGGGATGTCTGATCAAGACGTACGTAGGCCATGCCGGGCAGTCCGGTTTTGACCTGGAGGATATGTTTTTTGAGCAGATCTGATGGGATACGAGCGCGCACTTTGAACATGAGTTTCTCGCGTTCCATCTTTGTCTCGACGGTCTTTGGTGTAAACTGGGCGACGTCGGCGATGAAGGAAACATTCGCCGGAATCACAAACTTTGGTGCTGCGTCGATTATCAGGCGTACCTCGCTGTCCGGAACGATCTTGCCTGCCGCGGCCGTCGGTAAAAAGAAGGTCATGAATACGTCGCTCAGGTCAACCATGCTCAGAACGCGACCGCCGCCAGCGACGACCTCTCCAGGCCGTGCGACAATATACTGCACGCGGCCATCCCGCGGGGACTTGAGGGTGCAGTCGTTGATCTCGGCCTGGATGCGCTCGATGTTGGCACGTGTGGCCTTGACGGCCGACACCGCGCCGCTCAAAACGGCCACAGCGCTGTTCAGCGCCATCGTTGCGTCTTCAGACTCCTTGACCGAAATAGATCCATCTTTGATGAGTACCTGAAAACGATTATTCTGTCGCTGAGCTGAGGCAAGCGTGATTTTGCGCTGCGCGACAATGCTTAGCGCTTGTTGAAGATCAGCCTCTGCTGCTCTAAGTTGGGAGCGGAGTACCGCAGTGTCAATTTTAGCAACGGTCTGTCCTGCGGTTACGAAATCGCCTTCGCGTATAATGATATCCTCGATGCGACCAGCCGTCTTTGCTGCGATGTCTATCTCGACCGCTTCGATACGACCGTTGCCACTGACTATGTTGTTATCCTTGTCCTTTGAAGCGTAACGTTGCCATACGAATATCGCTATACCGATAAGGATGATTGCTACGACTCCAATCTTTATCCATCGTTTTGTCTTTTCAGTCATTTCTACTCCTTAAATAAGTGGACCGCACGATCGTTCCCTTGAGAACGTTTATTGCTACGCAGGGAATCAAAGAAATAATGCATCGAATATTTCTTATATGCGGCCCAACAATTAATATATGAACTTCGCTTTTTCCGATAATACGGGTATCATTATATCATGGTTCGTTTTATTTCAAAAGAAATACATTAAGTAATTACAATTGAATAGCGATGTACATCATTTCGTATATTACGGTAATAAGGACTAAAAACGAGCTTCGTAATACATGGGAATTTTGTCCAACTGCCATCAGACTGCCCGCAGCATTACTCTATTTCTGTCGTAATTATTTGGAAAATATAGCCACTTATTGTCGTTTGAAATCGTGTATTTTAATTAAGGTTGACGTTTTGTGGATAACAGGAAGGAGTACTTGCTGAAAATACCTACTACTCATCAATTTATGTGATGGGATTATACTGATGATTACGACTTGAAATGCACAAAAAAGGCAGAGCCATTTTCGCGCTGCCTTTCTCTACACAAGATTAAGAGGATGTTACGTTCATTTTATTCGGAAATATCCTTCCTCATCCTGTCGAATTCCTCCTTTGTGACCTCTCCCTTTGCGTAACGCTTCTTTAGAATTTCCAAGGGTGTTTCCCCTGCTCGTCCTCCACCCTTTACCGCCTGCATTAGGAAATAGATCAACACTCCAAAAATAACAATGAAGATGACCCACATAAGCATCCCTCCGTATCCCAACCCATAACCCATCATGTGCCCCCAGCCACCACCAGGACCACCCATTGGTCCATATGGATATTCTGCCCCACAGGAAGATAACAAGGTGACAGCAGTCAAGATGAAAAGAATCTTTTTCATGACAACTCTCCTTCTATTCGCATTAATTCACAGTGTCGAATTGGATCATGATTAAGGGGGTGGTAATGCTCCAATATGGCCTTCTTCCCTCGCTTAAAGGGCTAATATATGATGCTCTCCTTTGATGTAATTTGTTAAGGGACCCCCCATATATTTTACTTCAATTCCGAGGTTTTCAAGAGTGCTTGAAACGCCATATTGATCTGAACAAGCCTTACAAGCTTCCAATTTAATTCCTTCGCTCTTCATGTCTGCTATCTTCTTTTGCAGCTCAGGGTCTTCACTCAGTAGCTTTGCTGAGGGCCCCCAAACGATCAAGGTAACAGCATTCCACCATTTTTTCTTTTTGGCATTTAATGTATACATGAACACCATCTTTGTAGCTACTTCCTTATCTCCGCTTGTCCATAGAACGACTAATGAATCATAGGCCATTTTGATCCCTCCTTAGCGACAGCAAATTAATATTACCTACCCTTTTCTTCTTTACATGTTGACAATCCAAATAGAACATATGCCAGACACCATCTGATAAACCCGGTCACAATAGGAATAACACCAACAGCGCCTCACCAGCTTTTGAAATAGAAACCCGCCAGGATGATGACAATCCCCAAAATGATCCTGAACATTTTATTGGTCTTACCAACGTTGCATTTCATAGTCCTATTCCCTTTGGCTCTTATTTCGGGAATTCCCACCTAATATTTGATTCCGCTGCCGGCAACCTTCAGATTGGGCAGGAAAAAACCCGCGATGATAATTCCACCGATGATCGTGGCCAAGACAATAAACTTCAGCATCTTCTGGGAATCCCATTTTTCTTCAAAGTTCATGCTCGAAAAAACAAACCCCAGAATAAAAAACACAATGATAACGATAGCACCATGCGTCGTCCAGTGATGCCCAAGTGCCGTCTTCATCGCATTCATGACAGAAGCATTCATCTCCTTAATGAGGAGAATAACGGCATTCAACAGGCTCGTGACGATCAGTGCCAGGCCAAAACCGGCCGTATATTTTTCCATTTGTATCGACATGGCTCTTACCTCCCCATAAGTCCAAATGTTACACCTTTGCTGATAATTCCTCCCGTACCCTCGGTAAACAGACCCAGCAAGACGATTAGTGCAGAAATTCCCAGAATCAAGTTTCGCTTCTTCTTGTCTGTAAGCGGAACGTTCCTATAGACAGCGATCGGCAGATAAACGCTCAGTATCAGTATTAAGAAAAAGAGATGTTCCTTCACCTCCATGAAATAGTTATGAGCCCAGGGCCATTGCCCTGCCTTGATAATATCCCTGTCATGACCATAATAAACTACGTACCAGTACCCCCCGATGAGATAAGATAGAACTATACATACCGCTACGGCTAAACTGATCTTTTTTGTCCTTTCAAAATGTCCTTCGTTGAAATTCAAGGTATCCATAAATAACGCTACAGCAAACAGGATACCCAGAACACCGAGCACGACATGTAACATCATAAAGCCTTGGTTTAACATGTTTTATCCTCCTTTCTTGATGGGGTCATATTGACTGCTTTTTTGTTACACATCCATTTTCATATGCTTCCATTCCTTATTGCTAAGGCTTTTTTTCTGGACCGAAAGTGAATTGATAGGCAATGTAAAAAGAATGGTAGTTTGGACCGGAAACATCCTGCCCCCCAGAGAGCAGCAAATGGTGGTTATCGGTAAGGTTGATGATGGCACCCACGGTATACCCCTTGCTCTCATCGATGCCGGTTCTATTAGAAGTCTTGTAGTAAATCTCCGCACCCAGAGTCAGCTTTTTATTGATCTCCCGCTGCAATAGCCAGCCGAACTGCCACCAGTCCCTGTTCCCCTCACCGGGATTTATCCAGTACCCCCCGCCTCCATAGGTCGTCCATTGACCCCAGCTCTTCTGGAGCCAGAGGGGCAGAAAATATTGGGCCTGACCATTCCCCAGCCCTTTCGTAGAATCACCCGTCGGAAACTCAATGATTGGAAATATTCCTACTTGAGGAAGGTACTTTGTTTCCTGGATGAAACGATACTTGATGCCAAACTCCGTATCTCCATAACCATATTGTGATGTTTGTCCTTCCGGCTTTACATATTGCATAGGAGCAATTACATGGACCTGGACGTTCGGTATCAGACCATAGTTAATCTCAACATGGGGAAATGTGGCAGATTCCTGATCCCTGTCATGTTTGTATTGCGAGGCAAGGTATATCTCCCAATGCTGATATTCTACTGGTTCGGGGTCATCTGTTAGAAAAGGCGGGCCGGCAAATGCATCCATTGGCACAATGGCAAGAACGAGCCAAAGTGCTGCAACAGTAAATATGCTGAACTTTCTCATTTTATTCCGAAATATCCTTCCTCATCCTGTCGAATTCACGCATGCTCGACAACATCTAATCATACATGATCAGTGGCCCACTGCATTGCCCCAAAGCTCCTTGAGTTTTTGGTCACGACCGCACCCGGAACGGTAGTATTTGTAACGGATCGGGTTCTTCTTGTAATA
>PLMX01000134.1 GCA_003142635.1 Syntrophaceae bacterium
ATTGCTGCACTGAAATCAAAAATCCCTGCCTTCGTAGAATTGGGGAACAAGTTTTTCCGGAAACGCCATTTCCTCCTCAACTATTTCGTCTCTAATATCACCACAGCTATTTCCGAAGGCATAAACAATAAGATCAAACGGCTATCCCGCATGGCATATGGCTTCAAAGATGTCTATTACTTCTTGCTCAAGATCCATCAGCATTGCGGGCTGCTTAACCCAAGGACTTCAACTTAAATACGAAAGTTGAATTGTCTTAGGCGCATTTTTTATCAGGAAATAGGCAACATCCAAGACAATTTTGACCCCCGAAATGCCATATAAGTAAATCAAGATTGATCCGCCTCTATTTGTCCTAAACAAATAGGCTTAACAAGCTATTTTTCCATAACCGAATCCCTCTTTTAGCATAACCGAATCACTCGCGCCTTTCTTCCCCTTCCCCATCGGCCTCAAAAACGAATCGGGCTCAATGCCCATTTACTGGAAAGGTAGGTCGTTCTTCCCAGTTGGACGGAATGCCGCCCCCGGGTCAATTCTTGCAGGTCGGCGGGACCCACATACCGGAGAGCGCCACCGATGCAGTGCTGAACGCAACTGGGTTCGATCCCGGCCTCTGCTCGAGAGAGGCAAAGGTTGCATTTCCCCGCTTTCTGCGTTACTTCATTGAAGTGCATGGCTCCATAGGGGCAGCCGTAGGTGCACTGGCGGCAGCCGATACATGCCTCTTCGTCGATCACCACCCGGCCATCCTCTCTTTTGGAAACGGCCTCCACCGGGCAAAACTGGGCGCACATCGGCTCCTGGCACTGAAGGCACATGATGGGCAGGAAATCGAGGTGCAACTCGCTTTCGACTTTTCGAGGCCCAACGGTCTGAACCCGGCACCACCGGGCTTTTGTTTCAAAGGAAAGGCCGTTCTCCTGGCGACAGGCGATTTCGCAAGAATAGCACCGAACGCAGGCGTCCATATCGACGAGTAAAACTTTGTCCATCATGACCTCACCCCTTTCTCACCCGGCAGAGTTGACAGCGCAGTTGGGCGCTGCCGATCATCGGAGCACACTTTTCGTTATCCATGATCATATTCACATTGCTTTTCCCAGGCCAGTGGCTTGCCACCTGGATGACCCGCGGATGGATTCCGGGCGTAAAGGCCGCCTTCCCCTCCATCTCTCCCCGGGGAGACTCGACAACCATCGGGTCATTTTCCTGGATGCCGTATCTTCGGGCCGTATCCGGATGGATACTGATTTGCAGATCCGGGACGATTTCCCGCAAAATGGCGATGTTCCGGAATTCGGAGTGCCGGAAGACGGGCACCCGTCCCCCTGTCGTAATGATCAGGGGGTATTCTTTGGCCAGTTCCGGCGTCTGCATCGGGCTCTCGGCCGGTTCCACGTATTGCGGCAGAGGGTCAAATCCCAAAGCTTCCAATTTCGTATCATGGAGCTGAACCTTCATCGAGGGGGTCGCAAACCCTTTTTTCTCGTACTTCTTGTACTCCCAGGGAACCTCGATGACCCCGATCTTCTTGAAATCCCGAAACCTCATCTCCGCCGGCTGGAGAAGAAGGTCAAAAAAAGCCTCATCGGTGGGAAACATCTTTTCGGCGAATCCAAGCCTCTTGGCCAGTTCATTCAGAATTTTAAGGTCCGACCAGCACTCCCCAACTGACACCGTTTTCTGCTGCAGATGAGCGCTGTTGGCGGATACTTGATCACTGCTGGTCACGAAATCCCTCTCCATCCAGGTGGCCACGGGAAGGAGAATGTCGGCCCAGTTATTGGTCACGTTGGGATAGAAGTCGGCGTCAGCGAAAAAGTCCAGGCTTTTGATCGCCTCCAGGACCATCTTGGAGTTGGCGTAGGCCTGGACCATGTTGCTCCCCTGGCAGTACATCGCCCGGATCGCATAAGGTTTCCCTGTCAAGATGGCCTGCCAGACATCGTAGTTGAACGCCGAAGGGGGGAAGGATACACTGTGCTTCCCAGAAAGCAATGGATATTTTTGGCTGCCCAGACGCCTTTCGTGCTGCTCTTCGGTCAAGAGGTTGGTGAGGGCGAGGTCCGCGTTGAGCCACAGACCGACCGGGACAGGCATCTGGATCAAATTACCGCCCGGTACATCGATGTTCCCGGTCAGGGCGGAAAGCATGCCAATGGCCCGGGAGGTGGAAAGGGTGTCGGCATTCTGCTCGATCGCGACTACGACAGTGATACACGAAGGTTTCTCTCGGGCGAATAGCCGGGCCGACTCAATAATCTTTTCCTTGGGAACCCAGGTAATTTCGGCCACCCTCTCTGGAGGGTATTCGGCAGCACGTTTTCTCAGTTCCTCAAAACCAAAACACCACTTGGCGACAAAATCCTTATCGTACAACCCTTCCTGGATGATAATGTTCAGCATGCCCAAAGCTAGGGCGGCATCGGTCCCCGGCCGGAGCTGAAGCCAGAAATCAGCTTTGGAGGAAGCTTCGGTTAACATGGGGTCGACAACGATCATCTTCGCTCCCCGGGTCCAGGCGTCCATCATCCCCCGGCCTTTGACCGGGAAGGTGGAAGTCGGGTTGGCCCCCCATATGACCATGCAGCGGGTATGGTCATAATCCGGATTTTCCAGGAACCGCGTTCCCCCGACGAGCGTGCTTCCCGTAAAACGCGGCAGGGCGCATTGGGCGGTTCCTGGCGCCGTGTATTGGACTCCGTAAGCGTTGGCAAAACGGTAAAAGGGGAGCAGCCAGCCCCGCGACGTTCCCGTGGCTAAAACGACCCCTTCTTTCCCGTATTTTTTCTCCGTTTCGCCCAGCTTCGCGATAATTGTGTCCAGGGCCTCATCCCAGGTGATGCGCTGCCATCTCCCGCTCCCCCTCTCCCCGGCTCTCTTTAGGGGATAGTGGAGCCTTTCTTTGTGGTACAGGTGTTCGGTGGAGGCCAGCCCTTTTGAGCAGAGGACCCCTTTGGTTACGTGGGAACTCGCATCGCCTTCCACTTTCACGACTCGCCCGTCTTTTACATGAACCACCGCATCGCATCCCTGATTGCAGCTGAAGCACTCCGTTTTGAATACGGTGGTTTGCAGTCGCGGGTCCGATTTTACTGGTTCCAGTTTTTCCACCCTGCGGGAAGCGATGGGCTTGGTCCGGGAAACCTTCTGCAGGCGATTTCCGGTTACCTTCTGGCTAAATGCCCGCAGTTTACAATTCGGGCAGAGGAATAAGAATTCCTCATGATTTTTGATTCCCTTTTTCCGGGCAATCTTTGTCAGAGCCTCCTTCGTCTTTTGACTCATGAGAGGCTGACCACATTGACGGCAGGTTACTTCTGGCATCCTCGCTCCTTTCTGTCCCGGTGGGCCATTAAATGGAAAACTACCGGAAATCAAGCCACACCGTTTACGACATAAAATATCACATTGTTTGGATCATGAAATACCGCAAGCAAATTTTGAGAGCTGACATCGCACACTTGGGTACGAGAATTGACCCGAGAAATATGCAGGGAGTATGATGTTGAAATCATGAAAGGTAATATTTCTCGCGATCATGTGTATATATTTGTGTCGGTGCCGTCGCATATATCAATGAGCCAGTTGGTGCATTGATTGAATTAAATTCATAAATTGATAAGGCATTGCTTTTGGCGGGAGAAATATAAGCAGCAATGAATTTGTGTGTCAAGGAAATATTGATGGCCTGTCAGTTACAATTTAAAACCGCACTCTGTGTTAAGATGTTTGTAAAATCACATTCAAGTATGGGGGGAGCGATGAAGGAGCAGATGCACAAGCGGTTTATGGATGAGCATGTGAGCATGATTTTGGATAGATGCCTGAGTAAGGAGATTTTGATCGAGCAGGCCATGGATTTACTGGGATTGAAGCGGCAGCAGTTTTTCGAATGGGTCAAGCGGTATCGTCAGAGTCCTGGTGAGTTTACTGTGGCTTATAAGCGGGAGGGTGTGAGCAGGAAGATCTGCAAGGAAGTTGAAGATAATATTATCAGAGAATTGACGTCAGAGAAGCAGTTGATTGATGATAAGACCATGTCGGTGTGGTCTTACAATTACAGTTATATTCGGGGCCAGATCCGGAAGAAGTATGCTCAGGAGGTTTCTCTGACGAACATCATATCGAGGGCAAAAAAACGGTTTTTACTCTCCAAAACGAGAGAAGAAGATTCACGACCGGGAGATATCAACCCATTATGTTGGGGAATTGATTCAGCATGATTCATCGTATCATCGCTGGTCCCCTTATGTTGAGCAGAAATGGTATCTGATAACGAGCCTGGATGATTACAGCCGTTACATGCTTTATGCATCCCTGTTTGAGAGAGAGACCAGTTGGCGGCATATCATGGCACTGGAGAGTCTATGTACCGGTTACGGGTTTCCGCAGGCATATTATGTGGATAATCATTCGCCACAGCACTTTGGAACATAAT
>PLMX01000101.1 GCA_003142635.1 Syntrophaceae bacterium
TGCTGATGTTTCTGGAGCAGGCAATGGGCGCCGCCATGGAAATGACCAGGGAATAATTCGCCCCCTGATCGACTGGTTTGTCAGGGATATATTGCCAATTTACGGGGCAAGGCGGCCACTTGCATGGCAAAACAGCGTGGCTTTTTGTTAAGGAACAGATAGATAGACTCACTTATACGTGTGCGAAAGTCGAGATTTGACCTAGGTTTCTAATCATAGACCTAAATATCAATCAAAGGAGATGACCTTATGAAATTTGATATGCCAACATGCGGAGGTTGCAGGACTTGTGAAGTAGCATGTTCGTATCACCATACCGGGGAATTCGCTCCTTCAATCTCCAGCATTAAAATTCTCGATAAAGAAGACGGCGCCGGATATTACGTCTTGTTTCTTGAAAATAATGAGGAAAGAGAGAGAGGTTGTGACGGTTGTGTTAATTTGGATGTCCCCTTGTGTGTAGAATTCTGTAAGAAAGCGGAAGAACTGACAGAGATGGTAAAAGAACTCCACGAAAAGGTGAGCTCAAAGGGAAGAGAAGCGGAGATGGATATCATGCCCTCACAAGGTTTACGTTAATCGCCCTCCGGTCGTCACTCAAAAAATTATAAGGAAGGAGGGAAGAAAAGCAACATGAAGGGGGATATGAGATGTCAAAAAATGAAAATCTATATGCATATGCTGGTAAAATTCTCCGTATCAATTTAAGCAATGGGAAAATCTGGACGGAGCCTACATCAAAATACGCCAGGGAATGGTTAGGGGCATCCGGAATTGCCATCAAAATCCTCTATGATGAATTGAGGTCCTGGGTGACGCCCTATGATCCGGCGAATAAGCTCATCTTTGGATCGGGGCCCCTTGTCGGAACGACGGCGCCCGGAGCGAATAAGATGAATGTAAGTACGTTGGGTCCGATGATTAATGGATGGGGCAGTTCCTGCAGCGATACTTACGTAGGAGCGCAACTAAAATATTCCGGGTATGATTCTATTGTTTTTGAGGGAAAGGCCCATACGCCCGTATATTTATGGGTCCATGATGATAAAGTGGAGATTCGGGATGCTCGCCATTTGTGGGGGAAGACGACTTGGGAGACCCTGGACCTAATCCGAAAAGAGTTAGGTGATCCTTCCTTGCATATTGTGTCCATCGGGCCTGCGGGCGAAAATCTTGCTCGCGGAGCATGTATTGTCCATGATACAGGGAGAGCGTTTGGACGATGTGGTACAGGGGCCGTAATGGGATCCAAGAACTTGAAGGCGATAGTGGCCAAAGGCACGGGTGGAATCAAGATGGCCCAACCGGCGCGATTCATGGAAGCTGTAAAAAGATCCCGGAACTTGTTTAAGACGGCCCGGAGTGTAGAGAACTTGCATAAATATGGGACGCTCGCCATTTTCGAGGGGAAGCAAAATGTATGCGGTATTCCGTACAAGAATTTTCAGGAGGCGCGTATCCCGGATGATATGGCTGCAGTTATGCATCCTTGGAAGACTCTGGATAAATATAAAATTGCTCCAGTAAGCTTTCCCGGATGTGGTGTGGGGGGATGCGGCCGGCGGCTACATATCACGGAGGGGCCTTATGCCGGACTCAAGACGGAGTGTAACCAGTGGGAGGTTTTAGGGACGCTGCAGGGTCGTCTCGCCGTTTGGGAACCGACCTTTATGCTCAAGATCAATGCCGTCTGCAATCAGTTGGGATTGGATGTGGACGCCGTCGGCGGCGCGATCGGCTGGGCGATGGAGTGCTATCAACGGGGCATCCTGAAAGAAACGNNATTGAATTGGGGCGACGCCGGCGTCATTCTTGAACTGACTCGAAAGATTGCCTACCGGGAAGGTTTTGGGAACATATTGGCAGAAGGATGCGCAAGGGCGGCCGACATTCTCGGCCGGGATAGCGGGTACTATGCTATGCATATTAAGGGTCAGGATCTCTACGAACCGCTTCGGGGAGCGAATGCTTGGGCCTTGGGAGTCACCACCGCCACCCGCGGTGGAGGTCATACCTCGGGGGCTCCGGTATGCGAAACGGTTCCCAATCTGGACCTCAAGAAAGCCAAAGAGATTTTTGGGGTCGATAATGCCGACCAATCTACCGCCTATGAAGGGAAGGCTAAAATGGTGAAAGTCATGGAGGTCGTTCACCGGGTATGTAACTCTTTCGGTGTTTGCATGTGGAATACCATTGCTTGGGATTTAGGAATGCCCGGGTTGCCGGAGTTAACCGAACTTTATTCTGCGGCTACAGGTTGGGAGACTTCGGCGGAAGACTTGGAGAGGCTGACGATGAAGCAGCTGAATTTGGAGAAGGCGTTCAACCTGAGATTTACTGCTTTCGATCGAAAAGATGACATGCCTACCCCCAGAGATCTAAATGAGCCCATCCCCAAAGGTAAATTAGCCGGTGTTAAAATCGATGAGGAAAAGTGGAACGGAGTGCTCGACGACTACTATGATCTTCATGGATGGGATAGAAAAACCAGTTTTCCTACGAGAAGAACTCTGGTTGATTTAGGGCTTGGCGATGTGGCAAACGACTTAGAAATGATCGGCAAATTAGGACGGGAAGCATGAAAAATATTGGTCGATGAATGGGTCATGGGTTGGTGTGTCTGACGAATAAATTACCATAATTGGTGCTCTCGTCAAAGTCACGTGGCGATTTTAAGTTCATAGAGGGATTCATTCCTCGCTGGCGTGGAAATGCCTGCAAGCAACCCCATAGGTTTCAAAAACTGCTCCTTGAAAGCAAAAATAGTGTGTCGAATGCCGGATTTTGCCGCTGCAATGGCCTCTCCGGGGAAGCCGAGCGCATTCCCGTCTGCCGTCGCCGGGAAGAGGTTGAAGGCAATGGCTTTTAAACGCGCAAAAAAGGCGACGGCGGACAATGCTTAATAAGCTGAAGCAGATTAAGCATTAGATTCCTATTCCTTCTAGTACAGGCGGGACTCTGTCTACCTCTTATGAAAGATGGCTGGCCAAGCACATTACGTAAATTGCCATAGCTTTTAGAAAAAATGGTATCTAGTATGGTAACAAATCTTCATAATTATTTTTCTAATCCCATTTCCAACTTAGAAATCAAATTTCTTTTAACAAATTTGCTTCTAACGTTAACAGAAAAGTTTCACAGAAAAGTTTCTTGACTTTTCTGTAGAAAAATTGTATACATTATCTACATACATTAGGAACAGACGTTATTATACACAGAGTATGCTGTTCAGGGGATATTGGGGTATGCAAGGTGGCTTGGACAAGGGAAACCCTAAGCTTAGGGAACTCGTGATCAATCGTCAATGGTGTAAGGGATGTGGTGTGTGCGTGGCTTTTTGTCCAAAACATGTTCTGGAACTCGATGACAAAGAAAAAGCCGTTGTTGCCCGGTTTGAGGAATGCATCTGCTGCAGGTACTGCGAGCTCCGATGTCCGGATCTGGCCATTGAAATGCCGTTGCTTCCTCAATATGGTCCCAACGACTTGTCAGCGTGAGTTTTTATGTCCGGATCTGGCTATCGAAATAACAACAGAATAGGAAAGATGACATGAAAGGCATAGTGAAGTTTGTCCAGGGAAACGAGGCGTGCGTGGAGGGTGCCTTGTACGCGGGTCTTGATTTCTTCGCGGGTTATCCCATCACCCCTTCCACGGAGATTGCCGAACATCTTGCTTTTCGACTTCCTAAAGCAGGCGGTAAGTTTATCCAAATGGAAGATGAAATCGCCTCGATGTGCGCCATTGTCGGAGCTTCCCTTACGGGACGCAAAGTCATGACAGCGACCAGCGGGCCCGGCTTTTCGTTGATGCAGGAAGCGCTTGGCTATGCGATCATGACGGAAATTCCTTGTGTGATCGTTAACGTGCAGCGAGGGGGTCCGTCGACGGGAATCCCTACGCATGTCAGCCAGGGCGATGTGAATCAGACCCGCTGGGGAACGCACGGCGATCATTCTATTATAGCCTTGACCGCTTCAAATAACCAGGATGTTTTTGCGATGACTGTAGAGGCGTTCAACATCTCCGAGACCTATCGGACGCCGGTGGTTCTTTTATTCGATGAGGTGGTGGGACACATGCGTGAGCGTCTGGTTCTGCCACAGAAGGGAGAGATACCCATAGTGGAACGTCTGAGAACGTCGGTAAAAGCAGGGGTGGACTACCATCCCTATTTGCCGCGCGAGGATGGCAGGCTGCCCATGTCCGATTTCGGGGGTGTGCATCGATATAATGTAACGGGTCTATACCACGACATGTGGGGATTTCCCTCGGATGATCCGGGTGTTGTGCACGGGCTCATCAGGCATTTGGTGGACAAAATCGAGAACCGAACGAGCCAGCTTGCCAGGTTTAAAGATTTTTATACCGAGGATGCCGAATTTTTGCTCATCTCTTACGGTTCCGCTGCACGTTCCGCCCGGCATATTGTGGAAAGACGCCATAGGCGTGGGGAAAAATTCGGGCTGTTGGAATTAATGACTCTCTGGCCTTTTCCCTATGATCTGGTAAAGCAGAAAGCCGCTGGGGCAAGATACATTGTTGTCGTGGAGATGAACACAGGGCAAATCTGCCAATCCGTCCGACTGGCGGTGGATAGACCGGAACGGGTCTTTTTGGCCAATAGGATTGACGGCGTGTTAATTAACCCAACTGATATTCAAAGGATGCTGCACGTGATCGGGGGAAAGGGGGTTTAGGCAATGGCGTTAAAAAACTATATTCGTGAACGATTCTTTCCTCACTTCTGGTGTGCGGGTTGCGGGCACGGCATCGTTATGAACGGTTTAATACGGGCGATCGAAAAGCTGGGACTCAGTAAAAACGACGTCGTCATGGTGTCGGGCATCGGTTGTTCCTCACGAATTACCGGCTATCTTGATTTCCATACGATGCACACTCTGCATGGCCGTGCTCTGGCTTTCGCTACGGGAATTAAGCTGAGTAGACAGGAATTGAAGGTGATTGTGCCCATGGGAGACGGCGATGCCCTTGCCATTGGAGGCAATCATTTTATCCATGCTGCAAGGCGCAATATTGATATTACGGCCATTGTAATGAATAACCGGATCTATGGTATGACCGGAGGTCAGTACTCCCCCTTGTCAGGGTATGGAACCATGGCAAGCACAGCGCCTTATTCGAATATTGATCAGAGTTTTGATGTTGTCGAGTTGGCGGCCGCCGCCGGTGCGACTTTTGTGGCGCGGAGCACGACATATAATGTGATAGAAATGGCCGAAATGATCCAGAATGCTATCCTCCATAAGGGGTTTTCTGTGGTAGAAATCATGAGCCAGTGCCCCACCTATTTTGGACGCAGAAACAAATTGGGCGATGCTGTCGACATGCTCAAGTATATGAACAGAACCACAACTACTATCGGTTCACAATGGATAGATGAAGATCAGGAACTGATCGAGATCGATTCAGAAGCGAAAGAGGAACAACTAAAGATTGAGCGCGGGATTTTTATTCGCAAAGAACGGCCCGAATATTGTGCAGCGTATGACGAAGTTATTCGCCGTGCAAAGGAGGGGAAATAATTATGAAACGGACTAGATTTGTATTTTCCGGCTCCGGCGGTCAGGGCGTGATTACTGCCGCCATTATTCTGGCTGAAGCGGCCGTGCTGTATGAGAACTTAAATGCAGTGCAGACCCAGGTCTATGGTGCCGCTGCGAGAGGCGGGTCAACTCGTTCTGAGGTCATCATTTCCGACTCGGAGATATTCTATCCAAAAGTCACCCAACCGAACGTGCTGGTGTGCCTCACGCAGGAAGCCTACAACAAATTCTCCCGCATCCTTCGCCCCGGCGGGATTCTGATCACCGACACGCGACATGTTCAGACTGAGCGGGTCGACGCTGTGCAAAAAGAACTCCCCATGTACCAAACGGTGATGGACAAAATAGGGAAGCCGATCGTGTTCAATATCTGCATGCTTGGGGCCGTGATCGGACTGACGGGCATTGTCCGAATCGAGTCTGTTATGAAGGTTCTCGAAAAACAGATTAGCCCGAATTTTATCGAAATGAATCGTCAAGCCCTCAATCTGGGACTGAAACTGTCGGAAAGTGTGCAGACTTGATCTCTTTTACCAATGGTTTGTTGTTCCACATACTGAAGTTTGTATTGGCAAATATTGACTAAATAGGGGTTTAATGATGAAGGTGCAATTGTTTGTCACTTGTCTGGGTGAGAATCTTCTTCCCGATATGCTGCAGAAGATGGTGGGCATATTGGAGCGGATCGGTGTATCCTGCGAGTTTCCCGAAGGCCAGACCTGTTGCGGACAGCCTTTTTTCAACAGCGGCTTTCAAAAAGAAGGTCGAGAAATTGCATTGCTATGGATGAAGATGTTTGCAGATACGGATGGGTATATTGTGGCGCCTTCGGGATCCTGCGTTGAGTTCGTAAAGCACCGCTATCCAAAGATGTTTCCAGAAGGAACTGCGGAACATAAAATTGCTGTTCAATTGGCGGAACGTGTGTTTGAGTTCAGCCAATTCCTGACGAATATTATGGAAATAACAGACTTGGGGGCGTTCTTTCCCCACCGTGTTGCCTGTCATTCTCCTTGCCACTTGACGCGCGGCCTAGGTGTTCGCGACGAACAGCAGCGTCTGCTCCGCGCGGTAAGGGGTTTGGAGCTCATTTCGCTCAATGATGCCGAGACCTGCTGCGGCTTCGGAGGAATTTTCAGCGTCGTGTATCCTGAGGTTTCTATGGCGATGATGGAGGCGAAAGTGATGAACATCATGGCCAGCAATGCTGAGTGTGTGGTTGTGAGTGAGCCTGGCTGTCTCATCAATATACGCGGTGGCTTACAGAAAATGAATTCAAATATTAGGGCAATGCATCTCATCGAAATTCTGGCGCAAGAGGGTGCCGCATGAAAGATATAACGGCAAGAATCGATTTTCGTGCAAATACGCAGGCAGTGTCTCCTGCGATGGTGGCGGCGACGCAGAAGAACGCCCGCACTGCTTTACTGAAGCGTTCCGAGGTCGTCGTGGAGTTCGGTGAAGAGCGCTGGCAGCAGCTGAGAAGAGCCGGTCGTGAGCTCCGACTGCATGCTCTAACCCATCTGGATCGGTATCTTTCCATGGTGGAAGAAAACGTTATCGCCGCAGGCGGGCATGTCCATTGGGCGAGGGATGCAGAGGAGGCGCATAGCATTGTCTTAGACATCGCAATGCAGAACAGCGTTCGGAACATCGTCAAAGTCAAAAGCATGGTGACGGAGGAGATCGAACTCAACCATGCCTTGGAAGGCCGGGGTATCCGGGTGTATGAAACGGACCTGGGCGAGTTCATCGTACAGTTGGCCGGTCAGCGGCCATCGCATATCACCGCTCCGGCTTTGCATATGACGAAGGAAGAAGTTGCCGCTCTCTTTCGTGAAAAACTGAAAGTGGATGCGCAGCCCGATCCCAAGTTGCTAACGGAGATCGCCCGGCAAAGGCTTCGCAAGGAATTTCTTACTGCAGAGATGGGAATTTCCGGTGGTAATTTTCTGGTTGCAGAGACCGGAACGCTGATTCTCGTGACAAACGAGGGGAATGGAAGGATGTGCACATCTCTGCCCCCGATCCACGTCGCCATTGTCGGAATCGAGAAAGTCATTCCGGACTGGGAAAGCGCCGCCGTGATGCTCAAGCTTCTTGCACGTAGCGTCAGTGGAAGCAAGATCACAGCTTACAATACATTCATCACGGGTGTCCGGAAGGATGGCCCGCGGGAATTTCATCTGGTGCTGCTTGATAACGGCCGGACGCAGATCCTCAGGGATGAGATCGCTCGCGAAACCCTCATGTGTATTCGCTGTGGGGCATGCATGAACATCTGCCCGGTGTATAATCAGGTGGGCGGCCATGCATACGGGGCGGTCTATCCAGGTCCGATCGGTTCCATCCTCACGCCCCTCCTCATCGGGACAAGGATAGCTGGGGGCTTACCTTTTGCCTCCACACTGTGCGGCGCCTGTTCGGATATTTGTCCGGTGATGATTCCCATCACTGAGATACTCTTGCATTTACGCAGACGCTTCGTTGAGGGGGACGATTTTGAGGGGTCATCGATTTCGGGAACGTTGAAGGCCATTGCCAAGGCGGGCCGATATGTTCTGGGTTCGCCTTCTCTATACCGGCTTGGCGCACGGATGGGCAAAATATTCCAGGCTCCCCTGCGCAGCGGCGACTGGATTGCCGCCATGCCGTCTCCGCTTGATCGCTGGACGATGGCAAGGCCGTTTCCGGCGTTTCGAGGAGATTTTCGCGGTTGGTGGAAGAAACATAAAAATGCAAAAGATATCAGTGGAGGAAAAGCCTCATGAGTAAAGGCAAGTCGGCAAGAGAAGAAATTTTCGCGAAGATGCGCCTGGCCCTGGAATCTTTTTCATCCTCACCCATATATCCGTTACCCGCTTCGGCAAAGTTCGAACCAAGAGTAGCTGGTGGTTCGGATGAAGAAATTGAAAAGATGCTCCGTGAGGTGACGCGACTTAGCGGCCACGCCCGAAGGATTCAAGGGCGGGCCGAGTTCGCCGGCGCACTCGGCAACTTGGTGAAGACCGAGGAGGTTCGGACTGCAGCGTTGAGCGATCATCCTCGTTACGCCGACTATGGCATCGTTGACCTGCTGAAAAGTTTCGGGGTAGCAATACTTTCCCCTGACGAAGACAAGAGACGACTTGAGGATTGCGATTTGGGGATTACGATAGCGGATGCTGCCCTTCCCGAGACGGGAACCATTCTTCTCCGCACTACACAGGGACAACCCGATGTCCTGTCGCTGTTGCCTCGCGTTCATCTTGCCCTGGTCGCCCCGGAAACATTGCTGGCGGATATCCATGATGCCTTTGCCATGGCAAAAGCTGACAGGCACTTTGTGCTGGTTAGCGGATCGAGCCGCACCGCGGATATTGAAAAGGTCCTGACCCTAGGCGTTCATGGACCGAAATCCTTTCACTTGTGGATTTGTGATTAGAGAAAGATTAGCCCCTCGTAAAATTCAATTCGCTTGACAATACAAAGAATCAAATGTTAATAACACATGCTAATAGTGTATACAATTTCACTATGATGAAGGGAGTAAAGATGGCTGATAATCGGCTTGATAAATCTATACGTCAGGATATCTATGAGAGGATCAGAGACGATATCACATGTGGGCGTCTCCTGCCCGGTGAGCGGTTGACCGAAAATAAGCTGTCAAATATGTACAACGTCAGCCGTAGCCCGATCCGTGAAGCTTTGAGACAGCTCGAAAGCGAAGGTTTAATCAGTTTTGAAAGAAACAAGGGTATTGAGGTCTCTAAACTTTCCGTAAAACAGATGAAAGAAATATACGACATCCGGTCGTTGCTGGAAGGGTATGCAGTGCGTATCAGCGTGGAGCAGTTAACCAAGAAAGATATTAGCGCTTTGACTAATATCCATAAAAAGCTGATCACCGCTGCCCGGGATAAAAATATTCAAGCATGGCTCCAGAATAATGCGCTTTTCCATAGCTATTTCAGGGATAAGGCGGGTAAGGAAAACCTCTGCCAACTGATTGTTATGCTTAAGCGGAGGACCTATCATTATCAAAACATGTCTTTAAGTTATGATCGCTATTTCGAGACGTATATCGGGCATCATGCGGCAATCTTGGAGGCGTGTAAAAAGAAAGATGCCGATCTCGCTGAGCGTCAGATGAGGCAACACGTGCAAACAACAAAGTGTGCGATTGTAGAATCCCTGTCAATGAATCGCAATTTGCTGATGTGAAAAGTAAAATTACCACTTTTCCTGATGAAGAACCGGTACAAGTCCATAGCTTAAAAACTATTTTTTACTTTTGGTTGTCGCTTTTTCTTTCTTTTCCAATTTTCCTCCCACGTTTAAATGTATCATGAAATTCAGAAGAGAGAAGTATTTTCTCCTTGACATTGAAGACAAGTTATGATAGCAGAATTGTAAACCGCAAATGTATACAATTATGAGTACTAATCAACTTCCCCGCCCACTTCATTAAATATTCTTGAAAGGAGTGCGTTCTATGAATCAGATTTTAAGTTTCCGTATTCCCAACGTTATTTACGCGGGATTTGGAGCGTCCGAAAGGCTCGGCCCGGAAGCCAAGGCAATGGGAGCTTCACAAGTTCTTCTTGTTACGGACAAGGGCGTGACAAATTCCGGGATTACCGAGAATCTCCAACATAATCTCACCAAAGCAGGTATCGGAGTAGAGGTGTTCGACGAGGTGAAGCCGGAACCCGATCTTGCCTGCCAGGATGCCTGTATCAAATTCGCTAAACAAGGGAAGTTTGATGTGATCGTCGGGGCCGGAGGAGGAAGCGCTATGGACGTCGCCTCTGTGACTGCCGTTATGATGACCAATCCTGGCAGTGTGACCGATTATGTTGGCGCCGATCTTATCAAAAAGCCGGGCATCCCGACAATTCTGATTCCCACGACAGCCGGTACAGGAGCTGAAGTTACCCCCAATGCCGTACTCGCCGATCCGGACGCAAAGGGCAAAAAAGTACTCATCAGCCCATATATACTGCCACGTCTTGCTATTGTTGACCCCTATATGCATATTTCTATGCCACCCTCCGTTACTTCCTCCAGCGGTATGGACGCGCTGGCCCACGCGGTCGAAGCCTTTACGCACTTCACGAAGGCGAGTGTCATTACCGACTTATTTGCTAAAGAAGCCATCGTCATGATCGGCCGTAGCATCCGGACTGCCGTTGCGAAGGGTGATAATCTGGAGGCACGTTACGACATGGCAATGGGAAGTCTGTTTGCAGGTATTGCGCTGGCAAATGCCGGCGTAACAGCGGTCCATGCACTATCTTATCCGCTGGGCGTTGAGTATCATATACCTCACGGCGTTGCTAATGGGCTGCTTCTTCCCTACGTCATGGAGTTCAACGTACCCGGGAACATCCCTAAATTCGCCTTGATTGCAAAGCTGCTCGGTGAAGTGGTAGATCATCTCCCCTTATTGGAACAGGCCTACCGCGCCGCGGAGGCAGTTAAGAAGATCCTCTTCGACATGAAGATGGCCCACTCGCTGACGGATTTGAAGATTCCCGAGGGCGCCATTCCCGAAATGGCCAAAGCGGCTTCGGCCAACACGAGGTTACTGTCAGTAAATCCCCGCACTATGACAGCACAGGATATTGAGTCGATTTACAGGAAATGCCTGTGAAAGTTCTTTAAGGAGTACCAGGATGTACGGTTATCATCAGAAGCTGCTACGAGTGGACTTGTCCAGCCGCAAAATTGAAATACAGCCTTTAGAAGAGGAAGTAATCCGGAAATATATGGGAGGACTCGGGCTCGGGTTGAAATTTCTGTATGAGGAAACGGGTCCCAAAACCGATCCTCTCTCGAAAGAAAACATCCTCGCCATTTTTACAGGACCGTGTACGGCAACAGGCATTCCCATGTCCGGCAGGCATCACTTGGTTTCGCGCTCTCCCCAGACGGGTCTATTCGGCGGCGCCAATGTGGGTGGTTCATGGGCAGTCAACTGCAAACGCGCCGGCTTCGACGGAATGGTCATCGTTGGCAAAGCGGATGACCCTGTCTATCTGTGGGTTCATGATGGTGCTGCGGTGCTCCGTGACGCCCGATCCATCTGGGGAAAGAATTCATATGAAGCTGCAGACTGGCTGAAAGAGCAGACGACTAGTAAGGCGGCTGCGGCGGTCATCGGACAAGCGGGTGAACGCATGGCCGGGATAGCGAGCATTCCCCATATCGGTACCGTTGTCCGGGCTGCGGCCAGAACGGGACTGGGCGCCGTAATGGGATCTAAGAATTTGAAGGCGATCGTGGTTTCCGGAAGCGGCTCTGTTACTGTAGCGAAGCCGGCTGAATTGAAAGACTACATCAAAAAACTGACGCCACACATAATCAAGGCGACGGAGGGTTTCAGTAAGTACGGCACATCCGGCGGCTTGGAGAATTATGAAAAGTTGGGCAATTTCCCCCTCCAGAACTGGCGGTTGGGTCGCTGGTCCGGAGCCAAGAAAATATCGGGGATTACCATGCACGATACGATCCTTAGCGGAAGGAAGGCGTGTATGAACTGCCCTGTGGCCTGCGGTAGACACATCAAGATCGAATCCGGACCTTACGGCCCCATGGATTGCGAGGGACCGGAGTATGAGACACTCGGTACATATGGTGGGCTCTGTCTGGTCGACGATCTGGCAGCGATTTCCAAAGCTAACCAACTTTGTAATCAGTACGGCTTAGACACTATCTCCGCCGGGTCTGTCATTGCCTTTGCAATGGAAGCTTATGAGAAAGGGTTGATTACCAAAACGGATACCGACGGTGTGGAGCTTACATGGGGCAATGGCCAAGCGATTGTCGAGATGACGCATAAAATGGGTAAGGGCGAAGGGATTGGTAAAATCATGGCGGAAGGTTCCAAAAAAATGGCTGAAGCATTGGGCCGTAACGCCATTGAATTCAGTGTACATGTCAAGGGATTGGAGCCGTCCGCCCATGATCCCCGCAGGTTCTGGAGTCAGGGAATCTCATATGCAACTGAGGCTCGGGGTGCCTGTCATAATGCAAGCTGGAGCCATCCTTATGAACTGGCACTGACCATGCCGGAAATCGGCATTGCCGAACCGCACAAATCATACCAAGTGGAAGGAAAAGCCGAAATGACGGCAAAGTTGCAGGATCTGATGAGTGCTATGGACGGCATGATCCTTTGCAGATTCTCCCAGGTGGGAAAGGCAGTCACAGTTCAAAACCATGTGGATTTCCTGAACTTGGTCACCGACTGGGGCATCGACATATCAAGTTATATGAAGATCGGCGAGCGTCTGACGAATCTAAAGCGGATGTACAACGTTCAGCTCGGGGCAAGCAGAAAGGACGATATGCTGCCTTTCAGGTTTCAGACTTTGAAACGCACGGGGGAGGAATTGACCAATGAATTGCCTCCTATGGGAAGATTGCTCAGCGATTATTATGAGTACCGAAAATGGAGCGAGGACGGCATTCCGACTGTCGAGAAGCTGAAAAACCTTGGATTAGATAATCTGTTGACCCTGTAGTCCCGGCACCACGGCGCGGATTATTTGTCGATCAAGAATTCTTATTTGTACGAGGAGGGAGGAAGTGAAGATGGTTTTAGACAAATTCAAATTAAAAGGGAATGTGGCACTTGTCACTGGGGCAAGCCGTGGTCTGGGACGAGGAATGGCATTGGCACTGGCTGAGGCTGGTGCGGATGTCGCATTGGTAGCCAGAACAAAATCTTCTTTGGAAGAAACGGCCGCAATGATCGAAAAGGTGGGTTCCAAGTCCCTTGTGTTGCAGTCGGATCTCTCACAGAGCAACGAAGCGGAGAGAGTGGTAAGCGATACGGTTAGGCTGCTCGGACAGATCGATATCCTGCTTAACGCGGCAGGTACCCAGGTCCGTAAACCTATCTTCGAGATGACTGAGCAGGATTACGATTATCTAATGACTGTCAATTTAAAAGCTCTGTATTTCCTCAGTCAGTCGGCAGCGAAAGAAATGGTCAAACGACGAAAGGGTAAAATCATCAACATCACATCCCTTTGCAGCTTCATTGGACTCAGTAACATAAGCATCTATGGGGCCAGCAAAGGTGGTGTTGCGTCAGTGACCCGTCACTTTGCAGTTGAGTTGGCCAAACATAATATCCAGGTAAACGGTATTGGACCGGGTTACTTCATGACGGAATTGACTGCTGGCCTTTTTAACGATCCGGAAAGATCCAAGTGGGTTCTGGGTAAGATTCCGATCGGGAGAACGGGTGAGGCGGAAGACCTGAAGGGCACAGTCGTCTTCCTCGCTTCAGCGGCTTCTGATTACATTACGGGACAGATACTCAACGTCGACGGCGGTTGGCTGGCGGCTTGATCAGGAAAGGAGATAATAAAGAATGAGTTCATTTACAACACCATTTTTATTGGGGATCGACGTCGGAACAACCGGCTGCAAGACGGAGCTGCTTGATGTCGAAGGCAGTACTATCGCCCGCTCCTATCGCGAATATCCGCTGATCTATCCCCGCATATCATGGGTAGAGCACGATGCGGAGACGGGCTGGTGGCAGGCAGCGGTGGACACGACACGCGAGGTTCTCGCCAAAAGCGGAATTGATGCAAAGGAGATCAAGGGCGTGTCGATCAGTTGCACGAATGCCCTTGTTGCGGTGGATAAGAAGGGTAATCCCTTGCGCCCTGCTATAATGCAGTTCGACAAGAGGACGATCCCCCAGGTCAACTGGATCAAGTCGAAATTAGGCAACAGGGTCATAGAAATTACCGGCAACCAGCCTTCAGCGAGCGGGACAAGTGCCAATATAATCCTGTGGATAAAGGAGAACGAACCGGAAATATACGCGAAGACCTATAAGTTCCTATGGCCCGGCGGATTTGTTGTCCACAAGTTGACAGACCGCTTCACAATGGAGTGGTCAAGGGCAAGTTGGACCTGTCTCTTTGAAACCGGCGGAAAGCAGCAATGGTCCGAGGAGCTATGCAATGCCATGGATATTCCCATAGAGAAGCTGCCGCCTTTGGTCCCACCGTGGGAAGTTGTGGGGGAGATCACAGAGAAGGCGGCTGCAATTACCGGCTTGGCGAAAGGGACACCCGTCGTCGGCGGTATGGCTGACACACCTGCCGCAGGTATCGGCACCGGCGCCGTGAGTCCCGGTTCGACATGCCATGTTATCGGCACAACGGCCCGTCCGTGTGTTGTCCTCGATAAACCCATTTTCGATTCACGGGTAGTCAATTGTTGTCACGGAGTTCCCGGATGTTGGTTCTCTCTGGGGGTTCTCGAAAATGCCGGATCGTCGATCAAGTGGTTCCGTGACTTGTTCGGGCAGCAGGAAATGAGCCTCGCGGCATTGACGAAGAAGAACGCCTTCGATTTACTCGATGATCAGGCGGAACAGTCTCCTCCAGGTGCAAACGGGATCATCTACCTTCCCTATCTCAATGGGGAACGCTCTCCCATCTGGGATCCTTATGCACGTGGCGTCCTGTTCGGCTTGTCGGGAAGCCACAAACGTTCGGATGTTATTAGGGCGATTTTGGAAGGGGTTGCCCTGGCCTTTGCTCACAACCTCGAACTCTTCGAGTCAGCTCTTGGTGTAAAGATGGATGAAGTGTCCCTCAGCGGCGGCGGTTCTAAAAGCCGTGTCTGGCAGCAGATCCATGCGGACGTCTCCGGTAAGAGGATGAAGGTTGTGCAGGTTAAGGAAAGTGAGGCAATTGGGAACAGTATTTTAGCAGGTTTTGGTGTCGGGATTTACAAGGATATGGTGAAGGCGGCCCAACAAGTAGTCAAGATAGAGCGGGTCGTTGAACCACGGAAGGAGTATGCAGAACGATATGCGGCACTGTTTGAGTTGTACAAGAACCTGTACAGTCATCTGAAAGAGGATTTCGCTTGTCTGGCAGAGATCAAATAGATTGAACCACGGAATCGGTTTGTGAATGTTCTTAATGAAAACGGGATAATTCTAAACTAATAAAAAATTTATAGGGAGGTCAAGATTATGGAGTGGGCAGAACAGAAAGAAGTTAAGGCAGAGAAAATTTATAATTTGTTCCGGTGCACTTACGTTGAGGTGAGGGAATGGCTGAAGGAGACTGATATCATCATCATTCCCCTGGGAAGCACCGAACAGCACGGAAAGCACTGTCCCGTCTGTACGGATAGCATCGCGACGGAAATTCCATGCCAGCTTGCCGCTGAAATGGCTAATGTGCCATATTTTCAGCTAATGCCGATCGGGTATTCGCCCCAGCATCTTCATCCGGCGGGCATCGGATCGGGGACGGTCACATTCAGTTCCACAGTATATCAGAACATCATCTATGAGATGGGGCGTTGCTTCATCCACAACGGGTTCAACAAACTCATTTACGCCACAGGACACACCTCAAACATGAAGGCCATCGATCCGGCCATGCGCGCTCTCCGGTATGAGACAGGCGCCTTTGTCTGTTGTGTCCGGAACGACGCGGAAGCCGCCCCCGCGCTCTTCAAGGACGAGGGAATTTACGAGTGCCCGCCGGAAGAGTGTCCGGGATGGCACGGCAGCGAAATCGAAGCATCCGAATGCCTGTATTTTGAGCAGCTCTATGGGAAGAAACTCGTTCACATCGACCGTGCGACGAAGGACTACACGCATGCGCCCAAGTGGGCCACCGATGTAAGTAAAAAATTCAGCAAGAAAGACGGATCACCCTACCTGACCATGAACGGCAAGGATATCGCCTGGGTTCCCATGGAACATCAGGAATATAGCGATAACGGCCTCATCGGCTGCCCGGGCAATCCCTTTGTGGCCACAGCAGATAAGGGCAAGAGGATGTTGTACGCCAAGGCCAGACTTATGACCGAGTTCATCGAGGAGGTAAAGAAATTCAAGGTGGAAGTGAAGAATAGGGACTATTCTAACAGAACGTTCAGGCCATGTTGAAAAAAGTATCGTTTATAAAAAGTAGAATCGCCGACGGGAAATGGACAAATAGCACTTTGGGTAGCGCGTAATTTTTTTAAATTGCACGGTGCCATCATAACCAGCTTGCACGATGGCACCATAACTGTCCCCGTGGTGACTCCTTAAAAATGTCCTAATTTAGGAAACATAGGAGGCTATAATATGAGCCGTAATGAAGTCAAGAAGCAATTGGAGACGTTTGACCACCCCTCAGGAACGCCGGATCGATGGAAAGTCCTGTCAGCCACGTTTCTGGCATATTTTTATGACAGTTTTGATATAATCATTTTGGCAATTGCGATGCCGGTTTTGATCAAGATTCTGGGAATCACCCTTCCCGAGGGAGGATTACTGGCCTCAGCAACCATGATCGGAGCCGCGACAGGCAGTATCCTGCTTGGCCTCCTTGCAGAAAACCGGGGGCGGAAACTTGCGCTTCTTCTGAGCCTTTTTCTCTTTGGTGTCGGTACGGGGTGCGTCTACCTTGTCCACACATGGGGAGAATGGATGATTTTAAGATTCGTCACCGGGATTTTCATCGGCGGCGCCTGGGGCCCCTGCGTTGCCCTCATTTCAATGCACTGGACACCCCAATACCGTGCCCGCGCTGGAGCGTTTATGCTGAGTACTTTCGCCATCGGCGGTATTGCCGCATCGTTCGTGGGGCGGTTGGTACTGTCTCTGGATTGGAGGCTGATGTTCCTCGTAGGTGCCACATCTATCTTTGCTGGGTTCTATGCATGGTGGGCAATTCCCAATGATCAGCCAGCGAGCAGTAAGAATAAATCCGAATCGGGTGTAGAAAAGGGAAAAATAGGTTTAGGGAGCATACTCGTCGGCGAAACTGGTAAACGGGTAATCTTGGCAACACTGCTGAACGTATTCATCATGGGAGCATGGTGGGGTTCTGCGACATGGATTCCAACATTCCTTGCCAAGGAGCGTGGCTTGAGTTTGATTATGATGGCCAACTTCTCCGTGTTTCTGTACATCGGGATGTTTTTCGGTTACCAATTTTTCGGTTATCTCGGCGACCGCTTGGGCAGAAAGAAAGCCCTCATGTTCAGTTTCCTGACCTGCATCATCTCCATTCCCGTCTATATCCTGATCTCAAATGGGATATTCCTATTCTGGTGGGGAATGGT
>PLMX01000050.1 GCA_003142635.1 Syntrophaceae bacterium
ATTTATGAAACGTTATACTAGTCATGAACAGAGCATACACATAAGTCTACCTTAAGTCAAGTTATTTATGGGACATTACACTAGATAATACCGGCCTCGCTTGCCTGCTTTGTCAAAGAATCCCGGAATTCAGGATGGGAGATGGCAATCAAGGCACGGGCGCGATCACGGATACTTTTCCCTCTGAGTTCCGCCGCCCCGTATTCGGTAACGATGAAGTGGACATCGTTTCTTGAAGTCGAAACCGCCGCGCCCCGATCAAGTTCACAGGCAATGCGTGACACCTTCCCACCGGATGCAGTAGAAGGCAGTGCAATAATGGATTTTCCACCCTTCGAGCGGCTTGCCCCGCGAACAAAGTCCACCTGACCTCCGATTCCGCTAAACTGGTTGCGGCCGATCATCTCGGCGTTGACTTGCCCCATCATATCGACCTGCAAGGCGGAGTTGATGGAAATCAGCTTCTCGTGCTGACCGATGATGAAGGGATCATTTGTATAGTCGACAGTCCGCATTACGACATCGGGATTATTGTCGACAAAATCGTAGAGCTTGCGTGTGCCCATGAGAAAGGTCGCAACAAACTTTCCGGTGTTGATCGTTTTCTTCCGATTCGTGACGACACCCGCCGCCGCCAGGTCCACAATACCGTCGGAAAACATCTCGCTGTGAATACCCAGGTCCTTCTTATCTTTTAGGAACAAGAGCACGGCATCGGGAATGGCGCCAATCCCCATCTGGAGCGTTGATCCGTCTTCGATGAGCTTTGCCACGTTCTCGCCGATGGCCTTCTCCTTATCGCCGATGGCAGGCGGCTTGAGTTCGATGATCGGTTCGTCTTTCTCGACAATGCAGTCAATCTCGTCGAGGTGAATCCTGTCGCCCAAAGTCCGGGGCATGAACCGGTTCATCTGGGCAATGGTCACACGGTCGGAACGGGTGGAAGCCAGCGTGTAGTCTACGGAAACTCCAAGGCTGCACCATCCGTCCTCGTCGGGCGGCGAGACCTGAACAAGCGTCACATCTACGGGAAGTATCCCACACGTGAAGAGCCGCGGAATCTCGTGGAAGAAGCAGGGCGTATGGATCGCACGTCCCTCGGCAATGGCCTTGCGGGTCGTAGCTCCGACGAACAGCGAGTTATGCCGGAAACTCTCCTCCATGCCAGGCTGGGCATACTTGGCAGGCCCCATGGCCACCATATGAACGATTTCCACATTCCTCAGTTCCGGTGCACGTGCAACAAGGGCCTCAACCAATGTCGGCGGCTCCCCGCATGCATGGCCCACCACAACGCGGTTGTTATTTTCCACCACCTTCAGTGCCTCATCGGCACTCATGATCTTTTTGACATATTTGTGTTTCCAGTCGCTCATGGATTATTTCCACCTTTCCAATCGATTTGTCACTCTTATATCCGCATCCCAGCAGACTGTTATTTGTCGATCCCCGCAATCTTCTTGGCCAGCTTCTTCTTTTGATCGATGTTGCCCTGTCGCGCAATCATGATTCGCTGGGCCTGGGGCGATCCGGCGCCATGCATCGATTCCGTCCGGTATCCCACGGCTGCCGTACCCAGTGTTAGATTCTCGACAAGCCGCAAAATACGACAGCGATCCTCAGGCGAGGCCGTGGGCGCACCCTTTAGATATTTCGCCAGAACCTTGCCGATCTCCGGATGCTTCATATCCTTTTCCGACGCCATCGTTACCATGAGTCCTCCTGCGATATCCTCCGCCAGACGCGCTATCTCGTATGGAAAACGGGTAACGTTCTGCTTGCAGACATTCGCCAAGAGCAGGTCGATCAAATAAGTCCCAGACGCCGTCTTGTGACCCTGGGATGAACAGGCAATGCCGCAGGAATAAAGAGTTTCGTTTAAATGAGTCATTTCGATCAGCTTGTCCTTGATGTGAGAGGCCTTGGATGCACCGTTGTAATCGGCCGCCAGCGCCGCCGCTCCGATCAATACATCACCCACGCCCACCTTGCAACCCCCGTAACTCTGACGGTGGTACCCGGCGAATCTCTCCACCAGCAGACCGCTGAACTCAAATTCCCCGCACATCAGGACATTTTCCCAGGGAACAAAAAGGTTGTCGAAAACCATCAAGGCCTCATGGCCACCGTACATGGCATTGCCCACATCGATCGTGCCACCTTCCATCTTCCGCGTATCACAGGACTGGCGGCCATAGATGTAGTAAATGCCATCCGCATCGGCCGGGGCAACAAAAGATACGGCATAGTCCGCATCCTCCTTCCCCATGGCAATCGTCGGCATCACCAGAATCCAATGCGAGTTCACCGCACCGGTCTGATGGGCCTTGGCGCCGCGGACCACGATCCCTTTGTCGTTCTTCTCCACAACATGAACATAAAGATCAGGATCGGCCTGCTGATGGGGCGCCAGGCTCCTGTCTCCCTTTACATCAGTCATTGCCCCGTCCACTGTCATATCCTCATCCTGGACCATCTGCAGAAACTTGAGGAAACGCTTATGGTACTGCGTACCCAGTCTTTGGTCCATCTCAAAGGTCACGCTATCCACGGCATTGATCGCATCCATCCCGACGCACCGCTGGAAACACGCGGCAGTCTTCTGCCCCAGCAGGCGCTGCATCTTGACCTTCTTGATCAGGTCCTCCGTGCTCTGGTGAAGATGCCCGAAGCGGTTGATCTTACGCCCCGTCAGGTGGGATTTTGCCGTCATCAAGTCCTCATGCTCGTGATCATTAGCCAACGTATAGGTCATCTTGACGGAATTCATGGACGGTCTGATGATGGGGTGGTCAACCGGGTTCTTCACCAATTCCCCCATCAGATAAATCTTGAAATTCATCTTACGTAAACTCTTTTCATACTCTTCAGGTGTCTTGAGTGCCATTATACTTTCCTTTCATATTACTGATTCGGCAAATGCTTTTCATCGTCCGGTTCCGGGGCGATGCATTTGTTGAATACGGGATCTTTCACCTTGTCGTACGTATTCCATTTGCGGAAAAAATCTCGGCCGTAAACGAGCAGGCAAAGAACGATTCCGACAGCAAAGGCATACCCTGCGCCTCGGGAAATCAGCACAGCTCCGACGCATCCGGCTACGCCGAGGTCATTAAAAGTCCGCGCTTTCAAAATACCGACCCTCACAGCGACAAAACCCTGCACGAGTAGCGTCAGCGACAAAGCAATGGGCAGGACGGGTTTCACCAGGGTAACGATGGGCGCCAGGAAATAGGCTGTAAAAGTTCCCCATCGGAAGGATCCCACACCGCCTACAAGACTGTCCATAGCTTGCGGGCCATGCTTATACCGTTCGCATTCCACCACCTGCATGGCCGCCCACATCGGTCCGCACATCGAGCAGTCCGGCCCCAGTAAGGACATGCCTATGTTTCTAATACCAACGATCATATTATTGCGGTTGGCGTCGAAATGGACATCTTCATCCCCGTGGCGGAATTCCCGAGCCTCGTCTATCAGGGCTTCCGCCTGAATCAATTCACCGAAAAGCACGATGTATGTCGCGGCAACTAGAGGAGCGGCACTGAGATAGAGATTGAATGACGGCCATCCGATTCGCTCGGCGAAAGGCGTCCATTGGGTAAATAACGTTGCAAACTGCGGAACCGTAAACCCCCATTTGATGTCGGGCCAGGGTAATTCGCCGACCATAGGCGCGATGATGATGGCCAGGATCAGAGAAGGCAGGAGTCCCAGATCGGAGAGGTGCTTCCAGAAGGGATGTTTTGCGCGTAATGTTTTGAAGTGGTTGGAAAATAGAATATAGAAGACTGAGCCGAGGGCGATGGTCACCGTCCACGGGTAAAGATCAAAGCGGCCCCCTTTTTCAAAGACGAGCCGGACCGCGGCGACCCCGGCGCCAAGCAGAATGCCTGCCTTCAGTGCGTCGGGGACGATGTCGACAAATCGTTTGGCAAGGCCAGTCGCACCTAGGAATAATGAAACAATCCCTAGTTCGAATTGGAAGGCGATCAGAGCATGCATACGAGGAACGCCTTCAGGGAATGTTTTCAGCCACAATAGGAGAAGCGGTATGGCCGGCGTGATCCAACCGGGTACGACCGGGTCACCCAAGTGAGCATGCCATAAATAAAAGAAACCATTTAAGATGACAATCGTTATGGCGACTTCAAAGGGCATCCCGAGGTATTCTTGCAAAATCGGGATGATACCCAGGCAGACTGCACACATGATTAAACCCTGTATGTAATCCGCTATTTCAAAACGAAAATGAATAAAGGGAATACGTAACTGGAAGGGTCCGAATGGAATGTAGGGTTGAATTTTACCATCTTGACGCTTTAAAACGGGTCCAAGTATACTCATAAAAATTGCTCCTTTCTTCATTTGATCTTTAAGTATTCTCTGTTGTTTCTCTCAGATTGGTGGCCTTAGGTCTCTTTTTTAAAAAGCATGGACATGAAAGCTGAAAGACCTGTTTTGGGTTGTTAACAACGCATCAACCATGCCAGAATAAAAAAGTGAACGGGTTTTTGCATCGGCCCTTCTGCGCCTTCTTTCCAGTAAACTAACGTTACTTATATCTATAAATTAAGAACATTAAAAGATATTTTTAAATGATCGATCAGAAAATATCTAAGAAATTGTTGATGACAGTCAATATTGAATACCGTTTGAAAGAAAGTATGCCAGTCAAAATTGCGGGACGCTTGACTTCAGGAAGGAATTTATTTTTGTCATCAGTAGGGAAATGGAAGCTTTAGGTCTGCATGTTACAACCGGAACTGAGTAAGCTCGATCAATAAAAATATGAAATGCACCGGCTCTCGTGTCCACCTACGAATGCTCAGTGCTGGGTAATTTTTAGAATTGATGAGTCGGGTCACGCGGGGGAATT
>PLMX01000078.1 GCA_003142635.1 Syntrophaceae bacterium
CTACCGCGTAGCGGTTTAGTTCTTCAACCCGTACTGTGCAAGATCGAGAAATGAAAAAATGAAATACGCCGGCTATTGCTGCCACCTCCTACTTATCATTTATGTTAATCATAAAGAGTAGTATGATTTTTGGAGAGAAAAGGCAGGAGAACGTGATGCCACCTCCTCCTAGTCAGTAACTTTGGGGTTAGCATTGCGGCGAGGGATTACCATTTGAATTGTGGTAGTCTCTCAAATCCATAGTACTACAACATCTGCCCTCTATTTTTGGGGATGTGCGAGCACGTCGCTGCCAGCAATTAATAGTACAGATGGTGATCACTATAAAAATAAAAGGCCTATATGGCCTTCGCCTCTTCCCTGAGCAGCTTAACAAGCTCTTTGGCCTTGGCTGCTGGATCATCCCCTGAGATAATCTTTCCCGGGGGTTTGGCCGGAGGCGCCATGATCCTGAGTACCTTTGCCTTGACATCCATGGTGACACCCAACGCTGCCGCGTCGTTGACCTCAACAGGTTTCTTCCTGGATTTCAAAATTCCCGGAAGGGATGCAAAGCGCGGCTCATTCAATCCCTTGTCGGCTGTAACCACACATGGCAGGGGACTCTCTATGAGGAGCTGGGCGCCTTCGACGGGCCTTACCACCTTGATGGAATTGCCTTCAACATCAATCTTTGTTACAAACGTCACCTGGGGGATATCAAGAAGCGCGGCCAGTATCGCACCCACCTGGCCGGAGTCGTCGTCAATGGCCCGCTGCCCGCACAAGATGATATCATAGGGAATAGTCTTAATGGCGGCGGCCAGGGCTGTTGCCGTCATGTAGGCGTCCGCGCCATCGAAGACGGGGTCGTTGATATATATCGCCTTGTCGGCTCCCATGGCCAGGGCCGTTCTGATAGCGTTAATTGCCCTTGCCGGACCCAGTGAAACGATGGTGACTTCTCCGCCAAACTTCTCCTTCATTCTCAGGGCCTCTTCAACGCCGAACTCGTCATAGGGATTCATGACCCATTCGATACCGGTTTCATCGATCCCTGATCCATCCGGTTTCACCCTGATCGTGGTATCCGTGTTCGGAACCTGTTTGATGCATGCAACAATATTCACGTCTTCGTTCCCGGTTACTTGATAACCTCGAATCCTACCTCACTCATCAGTTCATCGACTGTCATCAAATACTTCGCCAGGATCTGCATTTCCAGAAGACCTGATGAGACTCTCTTGCGAACCGTCTCTTTCTTTACAGGCGGTTCACCGAAATACATTTTAAGGTCCTTCAACGCCTCTTGTTTTGCTTTCTTACCCAATTTTATCACTCGCAATTTCTTCATTAATTCAATAGGCGTCAAACCGTATTTCATGAGTGACTGTTCTTCAAAAAGACCAGACGTGAGATGATGCCTAACATGTTCGCTTTCGTATGGAGGTTTGCCAAAATACATCTCAATGTCTTTTAAGGCTTGATCTTTCATTTTCGCTGATAAGTCTTTCATCCAAAAAGCTCCTTTCTACCTGGCCAAAGTTATGAACAAATTTCCTCATACCCCTCGATATTTATACCGATAGACTACACCTTAAGTCTGCGGTGTGCAAGACGTAAATATTGATAGTGTTATAAACGATATGCATTGAAGAAGTGTAAAATAGATAAGAATATGAAGTGTGAATTACAACTCCACTAAATCGGGGGAAGATCATCTGTGTTGAGGTAAAACAAGAAGGCAGCCAAAATAACCCTGTCTTTTATTTTGAGAATTTAATGTCATCTGAGTGCTTCTTCATGGTAGAGTGATATACAATATGAATGGCTGTTAACAAAAGTAAGGAGGAAAAGTTTTGCTGTTTGATTATATTTTAGGAAAATTTTCCAATGATCTTGCCATTGACCTCGGGACTGCCAACACGCTGGTCTATATGAAAGGCAAAGGGATTGTGCTGAATGAACCTTCTGTGGTCGCCGTTTCGAAGGATTCGCGGGGAACGAAAAAGGTCCTTGCCGTCGGTCTGGAAGCAAAAAAAATGTTGGGACGGACCCCCGGCAATATCGTGGCCATCAGACCCATGCGCGAAGGCGTAATTGCTGATTTTGATATTACTGAAGCAATGCTGAAGCATTTTATACATCGCGTTCACAATCGCAGGGCCTTGGTCCGCCCGCGGATTATCGTCTGCATACCGTCCGGCATTACGCAGGTGGAAAAACGCGCCGTCAGGGAAAGTGTAGAATCGGCAGGCGCAAGAGAGATGTTTTTCATTGAGGAACCGATGGCCGCCGCCATTGGAGCTGGATTACCCGTGATGGAACCGACAAGCTCTATGGTTGTCGACATCGGCGGCGGAACCACTGAAGTTGCCGTAATATCCCTGGCGGGCATTGTCAACTCAAAATCTGTCAGGGTCGCCGGCGACAGGATGGACGAAGAAATCGTGCAGTATATGAAGCGGAAATTCAACCTCCTCATAGGAGAACGATCGGCGGAGATCATAAAAATGACCATCGGGTGCGCTTACCCGGAGCGGGAGTTGCGGACACTCGACGTCAAAGGAAGGAGCCTTATCCGGGGTATTCCGACGATAGTCGAGATTAATTCCGAAGAGGTAAGGGAAGCCATTATGGAACCGGTAAATATCATTATAGCCGCAATAAAAAATGTTTTGGAGAATGCTCCCCCGGAATTAGCCGGAGATATCGTCGAAAGAGGCATTGTCTTAACCGGTGGAGGAGCCCTGTTGACAAATCTCGACCTCCTTATAAAAGAAGAGACCGGGCTTCCCATTTCAGTCGCGGACGATCCCCTCTCTGTAGTGGTAAGAGGTGCAGGTATGGCCCTCGATCATATAGATGTCTTAAAAGAAGTCTCATTGGAAAGGTGAAGAACACTTCAGTTTCAAGCTTTATAACACCCCGGCCAATTGCCAACAGCGTCGGTTCAGTTTGAACCCTCTGCGGAAAAAATTTATAGAATTTCTTTATGGCCGTGCAGATTTCTATGAACGGACTCAGACCGTTTGCATATCAGTCGGTTTCATAACAAGCCAGCACTTCACCAAAATAAAGGGTATGGTAATCCTTCTTGGGATAAAGGGATAAATCATAACCCTTGTCAAAATGGGCCGGGTCCATGGCAGACTTGTAGATGATCTTGCACTCGTAATGGCGCCCCTGCGTTTTGATAATCGGCGATGCGACCTTGCGGCCATCGCTCGTTTCCAGGTTGCACATCTTAAACTTGTCCACGTTCTTTCCGGATTGCGAGCCGCAATAGGCAGTCTTTTTATGCATGTCTCCCGCCGGGACAGTAACGGTAAAATCCTTGGCCGCCTCGATGATTCCAAAGGTGTGCCGGCTCGACCGCACTGCCACCATCATGATCGGTTTGCTCCAGACAACTCCGAAGGTGGCCCAACCGATGGTCATGGTGTTAAGTGCATTTCCGGATTTAACGGTTAAGAAAGCGCCCTCTTTGATCTTGTTGATACTATCCTCGGCAACGCTCATGTAATCCACATCTTTCATAGAAAGCTCCTTTTGTCATTTGACTCCGACTTTGCTTTTACCCTCAATTGTCAAGAAGGAATATTTGACCCATACCCTATCAAAAATTAATCAATTTTTTTCTTCATTTTTAGGACAATGTCATCATATGTTTGAATAGTAACATCAGAAATACTTAATTCTATGCTCCTCTTAATAATCGGGCTAATTCCCCCTCCGCTGACGTTCACGTTCTTCCAACGTCCTTGATTGATATGCATTTTGTTTGCTTGATACTTTCTGTTCACCTATATTCTCTTTTACCACTGCACATTCTTTTTCACATATCACTTCCTTGTATGTCGTGTACACCGGTATTGTTTGTTTCATTACTTCCGGTGTTATATTGATCGCCAACCCTGCCACGTTATTCTCTCTATATCTCATATAAACTTTTGTGCTGTTATCCGTGAGAATTTTATCATCGGTATACATGGTACTCGTCACCGTTGCATCGTTCAGCGCGCACATAGGAATGATTCTATCCAATACTTCATGTGCATTCACGCCCAGCAAATCATTATCATTAGTGGTGGTGATAACGGGAACGCCAAACAATATGGTTGTAGCTATGGCCGCTGCCATTTGGTTATCCGTCATCCATGCTGTTTGATAATTCCTTTTCTCACTGAATATGGGTGGAATCTGACTCATATCCAGTTTCCATTTGATGTTGTAATGAGTTTCGTCGAGCATCCCGTCAACATCAACAATCCCATACACAAACATATTATTCTTTTCTTCTTCATTCCCTTAATCTTTCGTAGATATGACTTCCTTTGTGTTAAAGTATACATCACAGTGATCCTCCCCCAGCAG
>PLMX01000127.1:0-146 GCA_003142635.1 Syntrophaceae bacterium
GATGCCCATACCGACATCGGAGAGGGATGCCGCATCTTTCAATTTAGCTCAATCGGCGCAAGCCCCCAGGACCTGAAATTTAAGGGGGAAAAGACCCGGGTTATTATCGGGAACAACAATACCATCAGGGAATATGTGACCATCAA
>PLMX01000127.1:160-16315 GCA_003142635.1 Syntrophaceae bacterium
GCGCACTGCATCATCGGCGGCGCTTCCGCCGTTGCCAAGGATGTTCCCCCTTTCGTCATGGCCTCAGGCAACTATGCGAAACTCTATGGCCTCAATGTAATAGGCCTTAAGCGCAGGGGGTTCAAAGAGGAAACTATACAGGCGCTGAAAAAAGCCTACAGGATCGTATTTAGATCATCTCTCCTTCTTTCCGTGGCAATCGCAAAGGTGAAAGCCGAGGTCGATGATCTTCCGGAAGTAAGGCAGTTTGTAGAGTTCATCGAAACCAGATCGTCGCGGGGAATATCAAGATAACTCCGAGGCCTCGCGTTTTAAATGATTCCCGGCGCAGTTGGAAATGATAGTCGTATATTCGCATCTATGAAATGATGCATTAAATTCATTATCTCGTTCTCCATATGAAAGAAATCAGAGTCGGTGTGGTGGGTATCGGTCATTTAGGCAACTACCACCTGCAAAAATACCGCGAGTTGTCCAACTGTCGGATTGTCGGCGTGGCGGACATCAAAGAGGAGCGTGCCCGGAAGGCAGCCGAAATGTACGACTGCCTTGCTATGTCCGATCACCGCAAGCTGATGGGTTCGGTCGATGCAGTCAGTATTGCCGTTCCAACCGTATCACATTATCGCATCGCAAAAGAATTTCTGGAAGCGGGTATTGACGTCCTGCTGGAAAAACCCATTACCACTACCATCGTGGAGGCTGATGAGCTCATAGCCATTGCCGATGCAAAAGGATTGATATTCCAGATAGGATTGCTTGAACGATTCAATCCTGCAATCGTCGCGCTGGAGACGCTTATGGGAAAGCCGCTTTTCATTGAGACTCACCGCCTCCACCCTTTCTTCGAACGCGGCACGGATGTGGACGTCATTCTTGATCTCATGATCCACGATCTCGATATAATCCTGCACTTTGTCAAATCACCCATACTGAATGTGGAAGCCGTGGGTGTATCCATCATGTCGGAAAAGGTGGACATTGCCAACGCGCGGATAACCTTTGCTTCCGGTTGCGTGGCTAATGTCACGGCCAGTAGGGTGACGGGAAAAACGATGCAGAAGATTAGGTTCTTCGGGTTCGAGGGGTATCACGCAGTCGACTATGGGAAGCGCGAATTGGTCTCTCTCTGCAGGAAAAACTCTGCGGGAGGCAAGGTTGAAATCAGCGCAAACCCCGTAGAAGTCAAAATACTTGATCCCTTACAGGAAGAGATCCGTTCGTTCATTGAATCGGTTATAAACAGGAAACAACCGCCTGTCACCGGCAGGGAAGGTAGGGACGCCCTGGAGCTGGCGCTTCTCATTGCCGATAAGGTTAAGCAATCTCAGGAGTTGCTGCCATGATCCCCATGGTTGATCTCAAGAGACAGTATCAGAATCTTAAAGCCGATATCGATGCAGCCATAAAGAATGTGCTTGAAAACGGTCATTTCATCTTGGGGCCGAATGTGGCGGAACTGGAAAAAGAAATAGCCGCGTATCACGGCGTCCCCCATGCTGTCGGCGTGGCAAGCGGAACCGACGCCCTCCTCCTATCTCTCCGGGCCTGCGGAATCGGAGCGGGCGATGAGGTCATTACCACTCCCTTCACTTTCATTGCCACTGCTGACGTCATATCACTTCTTCATGCAACACCCGTATTTGTGGATATCGTAACGGACACATTCAATATCGACCCCGGCAAGATAGAAGAGAAGATTACGAAAAAAACCAAGGCGATCATCCCTGTCCATCTCTTCGGCCATCCTGCGGATATGGACCCGATCTGCGCTCTCGCGGCGAAATATAATATCAGGGTCATTGAAGATTGCGCCCAGGCCTTCGGTGCAACATATAAGGGGAAGAAGGTGGGCGCACGCGGCGAGTGCGGCTGTTTCAGTTTCTTTCCAAGCAAGAACCTGGCCGGCTACGGCGACGGGGGCATGATTATCACCGGCAATGAGGAAATGGCGAAGAATCTGCGGCTGCTCCGGAACCACGGGAGCGCCGTCAAATATCATCACTCGGCTTTAGGCTATAACAGCCGGCTTGATGAGATACAGGCGGCAATCATCCGCGTCAAAATGAAAAAGATCGAAGAATTCAACGACCGGCGCCGCGTTAATGCAGACATCTACAGAAGGCTCATCAAGAGAAATGACATTGCCCTCCCCCTCGAGCTCCCTTCTTGCAGGCATGTATATCACCAGTTTACGATCCGGTCAAAGAACAGGGCCTCCATCATGACGGCCCTGCAAAATGAGAACGTCTCCTCCGCGGTCTATTACCCCGTGCCTCTCCATAGACAGGAGGTATTTACCAGCGGGAATATTCCTGCGGAGAATCTGACGAACAGTGAGATATGCGCCGAAGAAGTGCTGTCCCTGCCGATGTTCCCCGAGCTGGAAAATGAGGAGATTGAACAAGTGAGCAATGTGATCAACCATGCACCCTGAAACATCCCCGCTCAAAAACAGAGAAGGTAAAGAAAGCGCAAGCAAGAAACAAGTCATGATTGTGGCGGGGGAAGCATCGGGTGACCTCCACGGGGGAAACCTCGTGCAGGCAATGCACAAGATCGATCCGGAAATAAGATTCTATGGGATCGGCGGCAGGAATCTGAAGGAGGCCGGCGTAGAGCTGATAGCTGACGCCGCAGATATGGCCGTCGTAGGGCTCACAGAGGTTGTCTTTAAACTCGGAATGATTCTGAAAGTCATGTCTCAACTTAAGGCATCACTGAAGAAAGACAGACCCGATCTTCTTATCCTCATCGATTACCCGGATTTCAACCTGCCTCTCGCTAAGGCGGCAAAGAAATATGGCGTAAAGGTTTTTTACTATATCAGTCCCCAGGTGTGGGCGTGGCGAAGAGGAAGAATCGGGAAGATCAAGAAGATCGTGGACAGAATGGCCGTGATTCTCCCCTTTGAGGCCGATTTCTACAAGGAAGCAGGCGTTGACGCGACCTTCGTCGGCCATCCCCTCCTGGATGTGGTGCGGACAAAATATACCCGTAAGGAGGCGCTCATTAGGTTCGAGCTTCGTGAAGGGGTGACAACTGTCGGAATTCTGCCCGGAAGCAGGCAGTCGGAGGTGACCAGACTCCTTCCCGTCATGCTCGGGGCAGCGGAGATCATCGAGGAAAAAATCAGGTCCGTCCAATTTGTGCTGCCTCTTGCCGCTACGCTTGATATGGCTTTCGTCTCACAAATAATTGCACGGCATTCCGTACCTGTGAGGCTTATCCCCAATGAAGTCTACGATGTCATCGGTTGTACGGATGTTTCCATGGTTGCTTCGGGAACTGCCACCTTGGAGACGGCGCTGATGGAGACGCCCATGGTCATTATCTATAAAGTGTCTGCGCTTTCGTATTATGTGGGCAGGATAGTAATCGATGTTGATCACATCGGTCTTGTCAACATCATTGCCGGAAAGACCGTTGTCCCTGAGTTGATTCAGTTTAAGGCAAGTCCGAAGAAGATAGCGGCGGCGGTCATGGACATCCTGGCAACCAAAGAGCGGATGGAAAGCACTAAAACGGAATTGAAGAAAATCAGGGATATGCTGGGAAGCCACGGTGCGGCAGAAAGGGTTGCCCACCTGGCATATGATATGATAAACACTAAACACTGATTGTGAAACGTATTCAGACGCTGATTCCATTAAAATATAAATTTTTGCATTTGGGATTTCTTTAAGAAATGGATATTTTTAAACGCCTATTACTGCTTGCGAGACCGCATACATCGAAGTTCATCCTGGCGATGTTATGCATGCTTGTTGTCGGCGCTACAACCTCTGCCCTGGCTTTCCTTGTGAAGCCGGCCTTAGATGAGATATTCCTAAGAAGAAACTCCGACATGCTCATGTGGATCCCTGCCGCCGTTATTATCATATACTTATTGAAAGGGGTTTGCAATTACACGCAAACGATACTGATGAGTTTCATCGGCCAGCGGGTTGTAGCGGATTTGCGGAATAATCTCTACAGACAGATACAGATGCAATCCCTTTCGTTTTTCACCAAGAATCCGACGGGCATTCTCATGTCACGGATTACAAGCGACGTGTCATACGTCCAGGGTGCCGTATCGGAAGCCGTCACGAGCCTCCTGAAAGACTCCTTCACCCTTCTCTGTCTCGTATTTGTCATCTTTTACCGTGACTGGCAATTGGCAATAATTGCCATGTTCGTATTTCCTCTCACCATCTATCCCATAGCCAAGTTCGGTGCAAAGATGAGAAACATCGCCACGCGCACTCAGGTCACCATTGGCAGTCTTACGACACTCCTCCAGGAAACAATCTCCGGCACGAGGATCGTCAAGGCGTTCAGCATGGAAGAATATGAAAACAAGAGGTTTGCAAAAGAAAACGAGCACCTCTTCAGGCTTGCCTTGAAATCCGTGTCCGTAAACGCCGTTTCGAGCCCTTTCATGGAGTTCCTGGGAGGCATAGGCATCGCCGCTATTATCTTCTATGGAGGGTACCAGGTGATAAGAGGCGTCTCCACGCCGGGCACTTTTTTTTCTTTCCTGACGGCGCTGATCATGCTCTATGAGCCGGTCAAGAGGCTTACCAATGTCAATAATACAATACAGCAGGGAATCGCCGGCGCAGTGAGGGTATTCAGCATCATCGACATCGTGCCGGATATAAAAAATGACGCAGATGCCATCGAGCTCCCGAAGATATCGGAGGGCATCGATATCCGGAACGTTACCTTCCGTTACGAAGAAACACCCGTTTTGAAGAATATAAGTCTGTCTATCAAAGCTGGTGAAGTAATTGCCTTTGTCGGCATGAGCGGCGGAGGCAAGACGACCCTCGTCAATCTGATCCCGCGCTTTTATGATGTCTCGGAGGGGCAGATTGTGATAGACGGCCATGATATCCGTCATGTCACCATTGAGTCCCTGCGCGGACAGATCGGCATCGTCACGCAGCAGACCATTCTTTTTAATGACACAGTGCGAAGTAACATCGCCTACGGCAGCATCGAAAAGACCGACGAAGATATCATCCATGCGGCAAAGGCAGCCAACGCCCATGACTTCATTATCAACTTACCGAAGGGGTACGATACCGTCATCGGCGAACAGGGGGCAAAACTATCCGGCGGGGAAAGGCAGAGAATATCCATCGCGAGAGCGCTGCTCAAAGATGCACCCATTCTAATTCTTGACGAAGCGACGTCGTCCTTGGACACGGAAGCGGAAATCGAGGTACAGGATGCCCTGGAATATCTGATGAAAGGGAGGACGACACTCATCATTGCGCACAGGCTTTCGACAATCCGTAACGCCCATCGGATACTGGTGCTTGCCAACGGCGAGATTGTTGAAGAGGGAACCCATGAATCTCTTCTGGAAAAGAGAGGAGAATACTTTAAGTACTACAGCATGCAGTTTAAAGATGAAAATAGGAACGGCATTGAAAAAACTGTCCGGTAGATTAAGAACAATCTGGTACTCCGACACTGCTCCGTCCGTTCTAAACCCCCTGAGACTGATTCTATCCTTCCTATCACTTTTCTACCGTTCTGCCGTCAGCTTGAAAAATATGATGTATGACTTCGGCATCATCCGGCAGTCTAAGCTCCCCTGTAAGGTTATTAGCATCGGTAACGTAACCGTGGGCGGAACAGGAAAGACTCCTACAGTGATCGCTTTGGCAAAGTCGCTGAAGGAGAAAGGATACAGACCTGCCGTATTAAGCAGGGGATATGGGGGAATGGCCAAAGCCGCTGTGAATGTTGTCTCAGACGGTTCAAGAATACTGATGACGCAAGTTGACGCCGGAGATGAGCCGCTTCTCATCGCGAGAGCTGCGAAGGGGATACCGGTGCTCACGGGGCCGGAGAGGATCCGCACAGGCCGTTTCGCCATAGAGAACCTGAAAGCCAATGTCCTCATTCTCGATGATGCATTCCAGCACAGGCGAATCTTTCGGGATGTGGATATCGTCATCCTTAATAGGGAACAACCCTTCGGAAACGGTTTCCTGCTCCCGAGAGGGCCGCTCCGGGAACCGACGGCCGCCCTGAAGCGGGCGCATTTTGTCATATGGAGAGACAGCGTGAGAGATGGACGTTATCCAAAATACCAGGAGCAGGGCGTAGGCTGGTTCCTCCCCGTACTCTCAGTGTACCTGCAACCGAAAGATATTATAAGTGCCGATAAGGGAGACGTCTATCCATTAGAATTCGTCAAAGGGAAAAAAGTCTGTGCCTTTGCCGGAATCGCGTCGCCGGAGGCATTCAGGAGAACCATCGAATCTTTAGGCTGGACCGTAACGAGTTTCATTGACTTCCCCGATCATTACCGTTACGACGAAGCAGACATTTTATACATTCAGAAAACATACACCGATTCCTCCTCCGATATCATTGTCACGACAGAAAAGGACGGCATTCGTCTGACAGACTTCCCCGCTTTCTTGAAAAACGTCTTTTTCTTGCGGGTGGAGATGGAAATGCTCCCTTCCCGTGAGGAGTTTGAAGAGCTGATTTTTGAGAGACTGAAATGAAAAAATCACCATTGGCAGACATAATACTCAAGTGCATGATTGCCATACCCCGGGGGCCGAGAAGGGCCTTATTCATAGGAGCGTTCCGTCTTTTTTACTATCTTTCCGCTCGGCAGAGATTTATTACCATCCACAACATTACATCTGCCTTTCCGGAAAAAAGCATAGGTGAAATTAAAAAGATCGCCAGAGGCGCATACAGGACCATGGGCATAACAGCGGCGGATTTTTTTGAAATCCCTTCTTTAACAAAGGAAAACATCGGCAATTTAGTGGAGGTCGAAGGACTCGAATACTACACAAAGGCCATGGAAAAGAACAGGGGTATTCTCCTGCTTGGCGCTCACTTCAGTAACTGGGAGCTTACTGCGGCAGCGATTTCACTGGTGTTGAAACCTGCGGTTATTACCTATCGTCCCCTGGACAGTCCCACTCTTGATAGCCTGGTTTTATGGGTAAGATCATGCACGGGAAATGTCCTTATAGATAAGGAACGCGCCATGAGAAAGATGCTCAGGAGTCTTGCACATAACGAGATTGTTGCAACAATGATCGACCAGAACATGGCCTGGCAGGAAGGGGTGTTTGTGGATTTTTTCGGCAGGCCCGTCTGTACAACCACTGGGCTGGCACTCCTTGCCTTACACACAGATGCGCCGGTGGTCCCTGGCTACATACTCAGGCTGGAAAACGGCAAGTACAGGATGGTTATCAAAGAGGAGATTGCGGTCATCCGCACAGGCGACAAAGATGCGGATATTCTGATCAATACCCAGAATTTCACCAGGTTCATAGAAGATACGGTCAGGGAGTATCCAGATCAATGGTTCTGGATTCATCAGAGATGGAAGACCAAACCCTGGCAGGTAACGAAGAAGCGTGTGGGACAGGGTGCCGCCGACAAATGAAAGTCCGAATCTCAACACGTATCCCTTTTGACAGGGCAAGAAATATTCTGATACGCGGCACTAACTGGATCGGAGATGCCGTTATGACGCTGCCCGCAGTCCGCGCCGTCAGAAATACCTTTCCCGAGGCGCGCATATCCATTCTCGCAAAGCCGTGGGTTGCAGAGATATTTAACCTTTGCCCGGACGTTGATGAGGTTATCGTATTTCAAAGCCCCGGCATACATTCAGGCATATCCGGAAAGCTGAGACTGGCAAAGGAACTGAAAGCCGGAAAGTTTGATACGGCCATACTCTTGCAAAATGCCATAGAGGCGGCCGTCATAACGCGGCTGGCCGGTATTCCCGTTAGGGCAGGATACAATTCCGACGGCAGGGGGCTGCTCTTGACACACTCCGTCCAGAGGACGGAAGAAATAAGGAAAGTGCACCAGATCCAGTACTACCTGGAAATGGTCAAGTCCCTCGGCTGCCTTCCCGCGGAAGCGGACGTTAAACTTCAGCCAGGGAACGATTATGAGAACCTGTCAGAGAAGATACTCCGCGAGCATGGTATAGCAGGAGAGGGCGTCATAGTCGGCCTCGCACCGGGGGCCGCTTACGGACCCGCAAAGAGATGGTTCCCGGAGAGGTTTGCCGCCGCCGCTGACAGATTGATTGAAGACCTCTCCGCACAGGTCGTCCTTTTCGGAAGTCGTGAAGACAGGCGAACCACTGATCTTGTAGAGCAGCACGCCCATCATCCCATGATCAACCTCGCCGGGAAAACGAATCTGAAGGAGGCCATAGCGGTTATCTCCAGGTGCAGCCTCTTCATATCCAACGATTCCGGTTTGATGCATATAGCCGGGGCTCTAAACATTTCCACGGTCGCCATTTTCGGTTCCACAAATCCTGCGACGACGTCTCCTGTCGGAGAGAGGAGTGTCGTAATCTACAAAGGAGCCTCATGCAGCCCCTGTCTCAAAGAGACATGCCCGACGGATTTCCGATGCATGGAAATGATCAGTGTTGAGGAAGTTTGTGAAACCGCCAAGGGTCTTTTGAAATTATGAAAAAGAATGCTGCAGTTTTCCTCGACAGGGATGGAACGATCAATGAAGAAGTGGGATACCTGGATAGTATCGACAAACTGAAGCTATTTGCCAATACAGCAGAAGCAATCAGGCTGATTAACGAAAGCGGCATGAAGGCCGTGGTAATGACCAATCAGTCGGGGGTAGCGAAGGGCTATTTCACTGAGGAATTCGTCAGGACGGTTCACGAACGCATCGAGGAAATGCTGCGGGAGAGAGGCGCATTCATAGATGCGTTCTACTACTGCCCGCATCACCAGACGGAAGGTATCGGGGTATATCTTCAGTCCTGTGCGTGCAGGAAGCCGGGGGCGGGAATGCTTATCGAAGCGGCAAAAGACCTCGCAATCGACCTTTCTCGCTCTTACACTGTGGGAGACATGCTCAAAGATATCCAAGTGGCGCGTACGGTGGGGGCGAAAGGGGTTCTCGTCAAGACTGGCTATGGCATAAACACCATCGAGAAGGACTTAGCGTCCGGGTCTCCGGAAATCTGTCAGCCGAGATACATCGCTGAAGACATTCTCGATGCCGTTAAATGGATCATGAATGACCGGAAAAAGAAACTTGCGAAAGTGTTTTGAACCGCCATTGCTCGCAATGTGAAGCAATCTCAAAAGAATTGGTATGAATATTCTTATTGTAAAATTAAGCGCTATCGGCGACGTTATCCATACCCTCCCCTCTTTGGCCGCCCTCAGGAGACTATACCCTGAGGCTAATATCACCTGGGTCGTTGAAGATGCCTCTTCCGACCTCATTTCGGGCCACCCATATCTGGACAAAGTCATAGTCTCTCACAGGAAAGAATGGGTCAGGGACATGAAAAGGGGCCTCGTCTCAAAGCCCATAAGAGAAATCAGGGCCTTTATCGATGATCTGAGAAGGCAGTCTTACGACCTGGTAATTGATTTTCACGGGCTTATCAAGAGCGCTGCAATTGTCCTTCTCAGTTCCGGCAAGAGGAAACTGGGCTACGACAGCATGCAGGAGTTGAGCGGTCTCTTCCTCAATGAAAAGATCCCCGAAGACATGCGTAAGCATGCCGTTGACCGTTACCTCGATTTTCTCCGTTATCTGGGTTCAGATGCAAAGGAGCCGGAATTCTTGATTCCCATCGGGGAAGAAAACAACAGCAGGGTGGAAGCACTCTTGCAAAGAAACAAGATTGACAAGAAGGACTCTTTTGTGGCAGTAAGCCCTGTAGCCCTGTGGGACACCAAACTCTGGGCGGATGAAAAATTCGCCGCGTTGTGCGACCGTGTTTCAGAAGAGCTGAAGGTCAGCGTTGTCTTTACGGGAAGCGAGCGCGGCAAACTGGAGCAGATTCAATCCCTGATGAAGACGCCCTCCGTTAACCTGGGAGGGGAAACGACGCTCCGGGACTTAGCTTATCTTTACCAGCGATCCGCGCTTCTGATTACCACAGACTCAGGCCCTATGCATATTGCGGCGGCTGTGGGCACGCCCGTTATCGCCCTTTTCGGTCCTACTGATCCATTGAGAACAGGACCATACGGAAAAGGGCACTTAGTTATACGAAGGGAATTATCTTGCAGCCCCTGTTTCCTGAAGAAGTGCAACTCTATGAAATGCATGTCTGATATTACGGTTGACGAGGTCTTTCATACGGTGAAAGAAAAATTATCGGGGCGAGGATAAATACTATGCTGAAACTGAGATGGCTTGCAAAGCCAACTATTTTTATTGTTGTCGTTATTATTCTTTTTGCAAATTATGCTTATTGTGAAGAAGCAAAGAAAGAAGGTCGTGCCAGTGACAGATTCTTCACAGAGATGGGATTTATCACCGGTTTCGGAAGCGCCAGCATTCCGGAGGGCAGCTATCAGCCTGTCTTTCTCATAGGCCATTTCGGTGTCGATCTGAAAAGATATTTCTCAGGACTTAAGAATCACAGCGGGACCCTATCCGTTTTTCTCGAGCCCCAGATCAATCCTGTTGTGAATCCGAGCACCGACATCGAATTGGGTATTGGCGTTGGCCTCCAATACATGCATCCGATCGTGGGCAATTTATCCGCCTATGCCCTCGGAAGCGTTGGACCGCACTATATTTCCGTAGCCACAACCAAACAGGCCAATGGGTTCATTTTCGCCGACACTGTCGGCGCCGGGTTCTATTACTATCTTACAAGGGACTCAGCCATCAATGTAGGTTACCGCTTCCGGCATATGTCCAATGCGAATCTTGCAAAGCCTAACGGTGGCATTGATACAAATTCGGGAGTTATCGGCTACTCGGTCTTTTTTGATTGATTTTCCCCGGACGGGGATGAGAAGATTGATATTGCAGGAATTACAAGGGAGGGAAGCAATTGGCCATAAGCAAGGAACTGCTCGCTATTTTGGTATGCCCCAAGTGCAAGGGTGACATACGCTTGAATGAAGCGGGAGATGGCTTGATCTGTGATAAGTGCAAGCTGTTGTATGAAATCAAAGACGATATCCCGATTATGTTGATCGATGAGGCAAAGAAACTGCCTTGAGTAGCCGCGTTCGCTACCGAATTCAATCACGATGACTCCTGTACCATTCGATGGTTTTCGCTAGTCCCGCCCGGAAATCAGTTCGCGCCTTAAAGCCGAATTCATGATATGCCCGCGCTGTATCAAGCATACGTCTGGGTTGTCCATCCGGCTTCGCTTCATCCCAGGTGACTTTGCCTTTGAATCCCGTAAGCTCTACGATCAGAGCAGCGAGGTCTCGTATGGAGATTTCAAAGCCCGCTCCGATATTCACGGGATCGCTCTTATTATATTTTTCCATGGCAAGAATGATGGCCTCTGCCGCGTCCTCCACATAAAAAAATTCCCGCGTCGCCTTACCCGTGCCCCAGACAACGATCTCCCGTTCCTTGGAGGCGATGGCGTCGACGCATTTTTTGATGAGCGCAGGAATAACATGGGAAGACCGTGGATCGAAATTATCTCCCGGACCATAGAGGTTCACAGGGAGGATAAATATTGAATTGAAACCATACTGGTTACGGTATGCCTGCGACTGCACAAGCATCATCTTCTTTGCCAGGCCGTAGGGGGCGTTTGTCTCCTCCGGATAACCGTTCCATATATCGTCTTCTTTAAATGGCACCGGTGTGAATTTAGGGTAGGCGCAGATAGTACCCAAAGCCACGAATTTATCTATCCTCCTGAGATACCCTTCATGGATCAGCTGCACGCCCATCATAATGTTGTCATAGAAAAGGGAAGCGGGATGTTCCTGATTAAACCCGATACCGCCCACTTTTGCTGCGAGATGGATGACGACGTCCGGCTTTGTGGCCTCGTACATCCGCTGAATGTCGGCAAGATTGACAAGATCATATTCCGGGCGCCCCGCAACGGCAATTTTTTGATAGCCTTTATCCCGGAGTTTCTTTATGAGATGTCCCCCCAGGAACCCCTTGCCGCCGGTGACTGTAATGCGCTTATCTTTCACCTTCTTGATGAATCCTTCTTTAATTGTTAATCACACCCTCTTTCCTGCAAACACGCAACTACCGTATGTTATCGGCACGTTTGTAACCCGCATCGTGCAGAGTCTTTTCCTTCTTTGCAAGCTCCATGTCCGCCTCCACCATCATGTCCACGAGTTCTTCAAAACCCACCTTCGGTTTCCAACCGAGGATATCTCTCGCCTTTGTTGCGTCGCCGAGGAGAATATTTACGTCCGTGGGGCGGAAGTATCTTGCATCGATTTCTACATACTTCTGATAGTCCAAGGACAGCTTTTGAAAAACCTTTTCCAGAAATTCTTTCACCGAATGGGTCTCTCCTAAAGCAATCACATAGTCATCAGGCTTATCCTGCTGGAGCATAAGCCACATAGCTTCCACATAGTCACCCGCGAATCCCCAGTCGCGCTTTGCGTCCAGATTGCCCAGAAACAGCTTCTGCTGGAGTCCCAGCTTGATTCTCGTCGCCGCCCGTGTAATCTTCCTTGTCACGAAAGTCTCGCCCCGCCGGGGTGACTCATGGTTGAACAGTATCCCATTGCATACGAAGAGCCCATAGGCATCGCGGTAATTTTTCACGACGTAATGGGCATACACCTTGGCAGCCGCATAAGGACTCTGGGGCTGGAAGGGCGTGTCCTGGTTCTGCGGCGGCGGCGCCGCTCCGAACATTTCACTCGAAGAGGCCTGATAGAATCTCGTCGTGATTCCCGTCTTGCGGATAGCCTCCAGGAGGCGGAGGGTCCCCAGGCCGGTGATATCACCAGTATATTCGGGCATGTCGAAGCTCACCCTGACGTGGCTCTGGGCCCCCAGATGATATATCTCGTCAGGCCGGATCGTGTGGAGGAGGTCAGTCAGTTGGCCGGAAACGGATAAGTCTCCGAAGTGGAGATGCAAGCGGGCCGAGGGATCATGCACGTCCTTGTAAAGATGGTCGATCCTGTCGGTGTTGAAGGTGCTGGAGCGCCTGATAAGGCCGTGGACCGTGTATCCCTTGTCCAGCAGGAACTCTGCGAGGTAAGAACCGTCCTGCCCTGTTATGCCTGTAATGAATGCTGTCTTCATTTTCTTCCTTTCAATAAATTTAACGATTATGCATTTTCATCTTGAGCCTTCAGTATGCACTTAAGGCAAGCTCAGGTTGCTTATACGGGATTCTTCGCATATAGGGGGTGTACCCGTTCAAAAGCAAATAAATTTAGCATGCACGGATGCAGAATATCAAATATCTTTTCAATGACCATCAGGATCGCCCCTGTTATCTGCTCATGGATGTTCTTCCACGCATGGATTGATTTCCTTCATATGAATTTGATTTTCTTCATTGCAAAAGCCGTCATTTTCAACAATAGCCAGCCATGCCGGAACCTGTCAATCTGCGTGGATCCGTAGGTCCGCTCCCGGTACCTTATTGGAATCTCGACTATCTGCAGGTTCAGTTTCGCGGCCCCGAAAAGCAGATCAAAATCGCCGAATGGATCAAAATCGCCGAAGTAGCTTCGTCCTGCGACGATTTTCTCGTAATTCCCGCGCCGGAGTACTTTGGTTCCACACAGCGTGTCCCTTATCGGTTGATCGAGGAGATAGGTGAACATGGTGCTGAAAAATTTATTCCCCAGAAGGTTCAGCGTGCGCATGGCCTCCTTTTCCATTTGATACACAAGGCGGTTTCCGATGACGAGCTCTCCCTTGCCGGAGACAATCGCTTGAAAAAATTTTGGGAGAGATTCCGGAGGAATGGTGAGATCGGCATCGAGAATCACGAGAACGTCACCCTTCGCTTCCCGAAATCCTTTACGAACGGCATCGGCCTTGCCTTTTCCATCCTGGACCATTACCTTAATGTCCTTATCGGGATATGCCTTCTGAACCCTGTAGCACTCGGCCAGGGTCTCATCTTTCGAATGTCCTTCAACGAATATCAGCTCCGTGTGCTTTCCCATATCCGGGATGCGCTGCACAGCGTTCTCAATATTTCCTTTTTCATTGCGGCAGGGAACTACAACGGAACAGGTCGTCCCGTCCCCGTCCTTTTTTCTCTCGCACGTCCTGGCGATGACGATTTCATGCAAAGCCACCTTGCGGAACAAAGGCATCTTCACGATTATCCTGTTTAACAGGGTTGAGATAACGGGAATATATACGGGCATGAGTATCTGATAGTCCGCTTTGACGGTTTCGAAGTCACTGAGCTTCAGGATATTTCTGATGTCCTGCGGCGCCAGCCAGTGCATAATGGGCCTTTTCATCCGCAGACCGAGCCACTCGGCACACTTTAAAATTGGCTGCCACAGATAGTTGAAGTATACGACGATAATCCGCGTATCCGGTTTGCAGATTTTTTTTAAGCCGGTAAGAGACGCCTGAATGTCATCAATATAACCAATAACATTAACAAGAAGGATATAGTCGAATTTCTCGTCCGTTTGCAAAGCCTCTAAATCATCTACCCGGAATTCAACACCGGGAAATTTCTCTCGTGCCACCTCAATCATCTTCGGGCTGAAATCAATACCGACTCTGCGTGAGGCCTCTAATGATGTTATCAGATTGCCGATACCGCAACCGATCTGCAGGATGGATGATTGAGCGGGAACAAGAAACTTGATATAATTCGCTATGGCCTTGTTATAGTAATCCCCTTTCTTCAGCCATTTCTCTCTTTTTCTGGCGAGGGAGTCAAAATAACTTATTTTATCGTCTTTATTAATAGCAATATCCTCAAGAAGATTTCACTAAAGTCATCTCTTCTCCAGCACCTCACGGATAGCATCCTGTACTGTCTTAACTTCGAGGGTTTCGAGGCATAAGCTCCGTTCCGAGCCGCCGCATCCCTTCTTAGAGCACGGCACACAATCCATGCCCGACACGACGACGCGGTGCTTATCACCGACAGGAGCCCAATCGCGCCAATCAGAGGGACCGAAGATTGTTAAAGTCGGTGTTCCCACGGCGGCGGCAATGTGCGGAGCCGCGCTGTCAACCCCGAGATGAAAGCTGCTCAGACTGAGAGTACCGGCTAGTTCAGCCAGCGTCGTTTTACCCGCAAGGTTATACACAGTGCCATTACATTTGTTCACCATTTCTCTGGCTCTGGCAGTTTCCTCTTTGCTGCCAACAATAGCGGCAGCAATGTGAAACTCATGCCACAGCCAATTGATGATGCTTACCCATTTATCATTTGCCAATTCCTTATACGGCCACCGGGAGAATGGATTAATGGTAATCCACCGATGGGAGAGGTTGGATGCTACGGGTTTCATGTTGCACTCGGCGAGCACCTTGTAGACCCGCGTCATTACCTGATCTGATACCCAGAGCTTGGGAATCGTCGTTTTCCCGGTAATGCCAAAACCCCTGATTATACGAAGGGATTGTTCTGCGGCGCCTAATATGCGCTCTTTGGGAGTGGGAAGCCCAATGAGAAGATGCGTAAACAGCCGGTTTCGCCAGAAGGGAACTGCGGTGTAATGGAGCGAGCCTCTTATGGCGGCGCCGGTCAGGCGTGCCATGATAGCCCCTCGATCGCCGGAACGAAGATCAAATACTAGGTCAAATTGCTCATTACGCAACTTTTTGACCAACTGCAGTTGATAAGTGATATTTGAGAGAAGATTACCTTGGGTGTTCTTTACCTCAAAAATTTTATGGATCGACGGATCTGCCTCCAGAAGGCATCCGAAGCTTTCCCGAAGAAGAACCGATACATTGGCCTGTGGATAGGATTCCTTAACAGCCCACAATGTCGGCGTCGTCCAGACAACATCCCCGATATCGCCCAGTTGAATCATAAGGATGTTTTTGATGTCTCCCGTAACTTTAAAATATTCCTTAATAAGCATATTGGCTTAACCGAATTAACCAATTCAAGAACTTTGAAAAATTACAAAACCTTTGCACAACACTGATTAGCTTTTCATGCATACTTTTATATTTTGTATCGACATCGCAGAGTTAGTTTGCTCATCTTGCCGGATATATGGCGAATGTTGGAGGCGGCATAGTATGGCCATCATGGCAAGAGAGCTTTGAGAGGTTTGCATAACTACGATTTTCCCCCGGATCAGTCACAGATGACCTCCCTCGGCACGATGCCCTGGAGGATACCGCATCGCTTTTCCTGGTGAGTAACTCCGCAAAAAAGTGCATGAGAAATTTCGCGATAAATCATAATAAATA
>PLMX01000170.1 GCA_003142635.1 Syntrophaceae bacterium
CTTCTTCAATCACGACGTTCTATTCGCCAGTATAAAGGAAAGATTGTCTCCCACAAAATTCTTAAAGATTTGATTGACACAGCACGATATGCTCCCACTGGCAGTAATAAGCAACAAGTGTATTGGACTGTTTTTCAGAATCCCGAAGATGTTCACAAGTTGGCCGAGATGGTCGTTGATTTCATGAGAATTATGCTTCCCGTTATGACGGATGAAGCAAATGTCCAGCGTTTTAGGCGTATCGTAGATGCTTGGGACAATGGCAGAGATCGTGTTATGCGAGGAGCGCCACACTTAATTGTGGTTCACAGTCCTTCCGATCTGTCTTTTCCCGCGGCTGATTGCGCAATTGCGCTCACCTATCTGGAACTCTATGCCCATTCCAAAGGCTTGGGAACATGCTGGGCAGGTTATTTCACAGCAGTAGCTGGTCTGCATGAACCAATTATCAAAGCATTGGATTTGCCTGCAGACCATAAATGTTTTGGGGCGGTGATGCTAGGATATCCCAAACATAGTTATCATAGGATACCAAAACGCAACGAGCCGCTTATTACATGGCGCTGATTATAGAAAAGTTTGCCGCCACTAGAGATTAACTGACTGTTTGTTACACCTATAAAGGTTCAGTTGTGGGCAGTTACCAGACCTTAAGGATTACGGATGGAAAGAGAGTATCACTCCGCATAACCGGCTGGCAATGTAGCACAGCGGAATTGCTAGACCGAGTTGATGCGATTGTTAGATGGACACTATCGATTCTTCATAATTTCGTCAACCTGCTGTCCTCTCCCCATTCTTTCCCTACTTTAACCTCATTCAGCAGTAGATATTTTACAAATCCTTACCTTCGACCGACATGCCCCATGCGGAGTTATTCAAGATACGCTTTTAGGAATGATTTCTTTATAGTACGATTTCAGGGCGCAAACAACATTACCATCATACTTCGTTCCAGTATCCTGATCCAGAATATGGAAGGCCTCTTCGATGGAGAGTGGATTGTGATAGTGTCTATTGGTTGTCAGGGATTCAAACACATCGGCAACGGCGATAATCCTAGCCATAAAAGGAATATCCGCTGATGTTAGACCCTCTGTATAGCCACTGCCATCAAGACGTTCATGGTGCATTGACGCCAGGAGGGGAACGGTTTTAAACTTCCGGCTGAACGTCATCTTGTTCAGGATATTTCTCGTATTGACGACATGCTGCTTGATATGTTCATACTCCTCCGGGGTCAATCGCCCCTGTTTTTTCAGGATTTGGTCGTCCGTCCCGAGCTTCCCGTAATCGTGGAGCAGAGCCGCCACATTGAGCGTATCGATGTCGTCTTCATTGAATCCCAACTCCGATGCAATGCCCACGGTATATTGAGCAACACGGGATGAATGACCTGCCGTCAGCGAGTCCTTGGCATCAATGGATGCGGCCAAAACTTCCAGAACGCTCTGGAATTGCCTCGTCTGCTCATTGAAGAGGATGGCATTTTCCAGGAACATGCTGAGATAGGAAGACAAGGATTTTAGGTGATCCATATCGGCCGTGGTAAAGACACCGTTTTTCTTGTTCATGACCTCTATAACCCCGAGGATTTCTCCCGACAGAGTCTTCAACGGCACGCACAACAAACACCGCGTTCTGTATCCCGTCTGTTCATCGACGCTTCTGTTGAAGCGGGAATCTTCATAGGCATCGGGAATAATGATTCCTTCAGCCGTCAACGCCACGAGTCCGGCAATGCCTAGATTCAGGTTTAAGAGGATATCCCACCCCTCGATGGCATCCGCAAAAGCGGAACGGATCTCCCCGTTTTCACGATTGAGAAAAAACAGGGCGCACCGTTCACACTTCAGTTCATCGCGAAACGCCCTAATTTCAACCTTGATCCTCTTCATGTCCGGTATCTGGGAATAATTATAGGCGCTGATACCGTCTGCGAAGCGGGTCACCTTTTCTTCATCTTCCCTGGTAAAAACACCGCTCCTTTTGTTGATGAATTCCAGTGTGCCAATGATCTCCTGTTTTTGATCGAAAATGGGGGCGCAAAGGACGCTTTCCGTGCGGAATCCCGTCTGCTCGTCGATTTCCGCATTGAAATAGGGCGAATTGTAGGCATAAGCGACATTTACAATTTTCTTCGTGAGGACGCACAATCCGACAAGGCCCATTTTCAGTTCGATGTGAATTCGATCGCTATCCATGCCTTCGGCAAATTTTGTCCAAAGTTGCCTGCGTTCCCAATCCATAAGAAAAAGAGTGCTGCGATCCGCATCAAGGAGGGATGAGATTTCCTTCATCATCAAGGGCAGCATCTTTTCCATGTTCCGCTCCATGCAGAGGGTATTTCCCATGGCAAGGATTTGTTTAAGTTGCTCATTTTCTGCTGTCAATTCTTGTATCCTGGACTGAAGCAATAAAAGTTCTTTCACCAGGGGTTACCTCCTTATTTATTCTTGTTCTGAATCTATTCTCGTTTTGATTATGGAAATATATTTCAAGAAGCGACCGGGCGCTTCCTTTTTATCGGAGAAGTATAGGAAACGTGGTCTTGCATGTCAATTAAATATTGACATGCAGAATAAATCCAATGTGAAGTGTGTTTATTACGGATTGAAAGAAAGCATGTCCATGAA
>PLMX01000136.1 GCA_003142635.1 Syntrophaceae bacterium
GTCAGATTAATCATCGCTTATGTGAAAATTGACGCTTCTGTAAATGTAAATGACAAAAACGCTTCGCCTGTTCGTGAACCCGTGCAGCTCCCACACTTGATTCGTCCGTATCATTTCAATCATTGATTGACTATAAAATGTTTCTTCTCTATGGTTGCATCACATGCCGCGAGGATGGCGCAATTTAGACAGCGGCAATGAGCTTCGGAGGTCAATAATGAACAGAGGTTTGTATATAATCATTTTCGTTGTGGCTTTGATAACAGGGTGTGGTGCTTTAATGCCGGAGAAGGCGAGGCTGTTGGGTGCGGGCCGCTACGATGATCTGGCGCGCCATATGGAGGGAAACATCAGCGACGTACGCACGGCGTCTAACCAGGACATCACCTACTTGTGCCTTGCTTACTCCAACTTGAAAAATTACAACAAATTGTTTCCTTGTCTCGATGAAATGCAGGCGAGAATCGACCGGGGCGATACGGTGCTTTTCAAGGCGCCGCCCCCCTTTCGAGGGGGACATGGCGATATCAGGCTGGAGTATGGAATTATGCGGACGCGGGCTTACATCGAAACAGGTGATTATGCCCAGGCAATATTTCATGGCCGGCGTGTCGTGGAATTCGTAGGTCCGGATCCCGTACAGTCAAGGAAGGGACATGCCGGGCGTCAACGGTCACCGAACTTATTGGGGGCGACGGCCTACACGGAAGCGTGGCATCTGCTGGGTCTTGCCTATGCCCTGAAGGGCGAAAGGGGAGAGGCGGAAGAATGCCTCTACAGACTCGAACGCACGCCGACACATGGTGTCGCCGCCGCCGCCGACGTCAAGTACCTGGCCATTGTCGGAATCAATATCGCCCTCGATCAATACAAACAAGCGCGGGAAGCGTTTGAGCTCCTGAAACTGGAGGGCAGCAACTATATGCGCACGCTCGGTTCCGCGATTGCGTTAGTCTTATTTCAAGTGGGAGAAGAGGAACTGTGGACATACAAGGATCTGCCGAAGAATTATGCATATAACAAGGTGCTGCTGGAGACAGGCGATGTTGCCCACGCGAAGAAAGGGTATGACGAGCTGCTGAAAGTGCCGCAGATCAAAGTGAACGGCACTATCTACTGGCTGATCCTCTTTGACCGCGGACGCATTGGGGAGCAGGAAGGAGACCTCAAACTCGCAATCGATTTATACCGGCGGGCCGTCGATATCATCGAACAGCAGCGCTCAACCATCAATACGGAGACAAGCAAGATCGGGTTTGTCGGCGACAAGCAGGCCGTCTACCGCCGCCTTATCGCTGCTCTGTTTAATGATAAACAATATTCATCCGCCCTTGAGTATATAGAACGATCAAAATCGCGGGCGTTGGTGGATCTGCTTGCCACAAAAAAAGACTTTGCAGTTCAGAAAGGCAATGAAGAGCAGGTGCGAGAGCTTCTGGCCATGACAGATAAAAGCGAACAACAAACGCTCGTTCAGGATGTCAGTTTGAAAAACGACAATACCCGCAGCGTGATTATCAAGACAAAAGATCAACTCCGAGAGCAGGCCTCGGAGCTTGCCTCGCTTGTCAGCGTGACCTCGATCTCTGTTGCTGAAATTCAAAAACTCGTCCCGGCAGATGAGACGCTGATCGAATACTACTATGCTGACAAAGACCTTTATGCGTTTGTCTTAACATCACAGGGCCTCTCTGCTATTCGCCTCGAGAGCGGAAACCTTGCCGACGAGATTAAAGCGTTCCGCAAATCGCTTGAAAATGCTTCTTCACGTTCTTATGAAGTGCTGTCACGACAGCTCTTCAATAAGCTTGTGAAGCCGGTCGAAGGTTCGCTTCATACCCGCAATCTTACCGTAGTCCCCCATGGTGCATTGCACTATATGCCATTCTATGCCCTCCATGACGGCACCGACTACGTGATCGAGCGATACAGCATCCGCATGCTTCCGAGCGCGAGCGTCATCAGTTATTTGCAAAGGCGGAAAGTGGCAAAGGCGGGAGATATTCTTGCGTTTGGAAATCCCGATCTCGGAGACCCTAAATATGACCTGGCATATGCGCAGAATGAAGCGATAGCCGTATCGAAAACAAGACCGCACTCGAAAGTATTCTTGCGGGAAGAGGCAACTGAAGCGGCTTTGAGAAAGTACGGTGATGGGTTCAGCTACATCCATTTTGCGACCCATGGAGAATTTGATGCAGACAAGCCTTTAAATTCCGCCCTCCTCCTCGCTGTGGATGCGGAAAGCGATGGTAAACTGACGGTCGATAAACTCTACTCCATGAAACTAAATGCGGACCTCGTGACCTTGAGCGCGTGCGACACAGGATTGAGCAAGATCGCCAATGGTGATGACCTGGTCGGCCTTACCCGGGGATTCCTGTATGCCGGCTCCAGTTCCATCGTGGCCAGCCTCTGGAAGGTGGATGACCTTGCCACAGCAGAACTCATGACCCGCTTCTACACAGAATTGGAGCGGACTGATAAGCGTGAGGCTCTGAGAACAGCGCAGTTGGAGACTAAGAAGAAATACCCCCATCCATATTACTGGGCGTCGTTTCAGCTCACGGGAAATGCGAAGTAACGGAAATCCTCTCCGTCCCTTGTGAGGCGGTAGTTAAGGTTCGTAGGCTGACTATGCATTTGCCTTGTTAGAAGGGTAGGGCGAGCGATATTACTTTTCATGGTGGATTTCACATGTAAATCGTGATACTAAAAATACCTTGGATGAGGGTACTGTGGACTGATTACTGAAACCCCGTATCTCCAGAAGAGAGCGGGGTTTCGTGCTGAGTACGATCTTTAGCAGGAAGTAAAATTGCCGCGACAATAAGGGGGGAACGAGGGATGAATATTGCGTGCTATCTGAGGATGAGCGCCAGGGAATATGGCGACAAGGTCGTGGCCATGGAGGGGGACCGGGAGATCACATACAGCGAGCTCGATGACAAATCGAACCGGATTGCGAGCTGGCTGAGGAAATCAGGTGTGCGACCGGGAGAGAGAGGCATCATCTATATGCCGAACAATATCGAATATTGCTATCTGCTGTTTGGCATGTTCAAGACGGGGGTTATTCCCATACCCTTGAATTACCGATTCCAGAAGGAAGATATCCGTTATGTTATAATGGACTCGGGCGCATCGCTTATGTTCGTGCTCGAACGAAACGCACTGCTCGCGAACGAGTTGCAAAAAGAGGTCTCAACACTGGAGCAGGTTGTCGTCTCCGACGAAGAGGCATCGGGCTCGAATGCCCTCATCAACGAAGTCCTGAAACGGTACGACCCGGACCCGGATATTTTTCCCGCCCTCGATGATGACCTAGCCATGATCCTGTATACGAGCGGAACGACGGCAAAGCCCAAGGGGGTGAAACAGACCCACCGGAACAACGTTGCAAACGCGAACGTTTTTGCCTTCACCCAGCACTTGACATCCAGGGATCGGTTTCTCTGCGCTACACCCCTGTTTCACGTCGGCGGTATGATCCCCTCCTTCGCGACTATTTTCACCGGCGGATCGGTCGTCTTCTTGCCCATCTGGGATGCCGCAAAATTCCTGGAGCTCGTTGACCGGAAAAGAGTGACCTGGACAATTCTGGTGCGCCTCATGGGCGCCCAGCTTGCCGGTACGGAGGGCATAGATAAATACGATTTGAGTTCGTTGAAATACATTGTCTTCGGAGGAGCGCCCGTGTCCGAGGCAATCTACAACAATATTCAGATAAAATTTAATATAACAGCCTACGAACTTTACGGCCGAACGGAGCACGTGGGTGTCTCCATCAGTTACGAGGTGACCGATACGCGCGTGCCGGGATCAGCGGGGAAACTGCTCCGGCAGGTCATTAAGGGCAAGTTGGTAGATCCTCAGACGGGCGAAGCTGTCGGTATCGGGGAGCCGGGTGAACTGATGGTCAAGGGAGACATCCTGACTCCCGGGTATTGGAACAAGGCCGAAGAAAATATAAAACTTTTCGATGAGGAAGGATGGCAGCATACGGGAGATGTATTCACGCAGGATGAACAAGGCTATCTCTTCTTCATGGAACGAACAGACGATATGATCATGAGCGGAGGTGAGAATATCTATCCACGGGAGATCGAATCTGTCTTGTATAACCACCCGGGAGTTGCGGAGGTAGCCGTCATCGGACTTCCCCACGAGGAGTGGGGGGCACAGGTTACTGCCGTCATCGTGAAGAAAGACCAAAAATTAACGGAGGAAGAGATTGTCGCATACCTGAAGGGGAGAAAAGATCTCAGCGGCTACAAGCGACCGCGATCCATAAAATTCATTGATAAAATGCCGAAAACAGCAAGCCAGAAGATTGACAAGGCGGCGCTGAAAAAACTGTATTGAAGCTCTCCGCAGCAAGCTGCGGATAATCTTCGATTCTTAAGGAGCAATATCGTTCGTCATTCGCTGGCTTACCCCGCAGCAAGCTACGGAGAATGCTCTCGCTACGGAATTCATAGGCCTGCCCGGCGTCGTTTCAGCTCACGGGAAATGCGAAATGACTAAAATACTCAGAAATGTCCGGTTAAGTAATTGCATATGGATGCACTGAGCCTGGGGGTTGATATATCCATAGACCGGTGCCGTTGACAATATCAGCGAGGCTCGTTTCGTTACGGATTTTGATGCATATTTCCCTTAGCCGCTTGACGGAAACGTTTTCCTGGTGTTCATTATAGCAGAAGATGGCTAATAGAAGGTAGGTGATCAATCCGGCCAGCATTTGCACCATCAGGCCGTATTTGTTCCTTGAAATCAGGTGGTACACCTTCAGATGGCGTTTCCACCAACCGAAGAAGATCTCGATGTTCCATCGGAGCTTATAGGCGAAGGCGATTTGTTCTGCTGAGAGATCATGGCGATCCGTGGCAATCAAGTAATCGACGTTTGCCACACGATATCCAACCAAGCGGACTTCTTTTTCCGTTTGATTGACGTATGGAGTTCCCAAAAGAACCACGGCATCGTAGAAGACGATACCGCCGGGCCGGACATCGTTTTTTCTGATTTCGTGCCTTTTGGTGGAAGCCTTGATGCGGCAGATAAAGTGTTTCCCCTCTGCTTGCCAGTCGTCAAAACTCTTATGGCGCTGATAGTAGCGATCCATGACGCCCGTCTCTCCGGGGGCGAGAATTTTGCTGACAAAAGGTCGTTCGTCTCCTTTGCCGTCGGTAAGGAAAATCTTCTTGGGAATGCCGCGATTGAGGTCAAAACCGATATGGACCTTGGCCTTCTTGGCGCCATCCCGGTAGTCGGCCCAATACATGGACAGAACGGCGTCGATCAGGGAACCGTCGATAATGGTGAGATCGCCCAACTCGGCATGTCCTTTGGGAACTTGCTTGGCCGCTTGCATATAAAGCTTCCCAAAGAGTTCCACCATCTGCTCCAGTCCTCGTGAGCTGATGTCCTCGAAGAAGCTGCTCTTTTGAATGCTTTTTTCCGGGGCGATGTATTGCCGGGCAAAATAATTCTCCTTGAGAACTTGTAGGAGGTGCCGCCCTGAATGATGTTCTTCGAGATGGAAATACACCAGGATGTTGATCTGGTCTTCAAAAGTCATTTGCAGGGGCCGGTTGCTCCCGGATGTAAGGGGGGTAAGATTGGGTAATGTGTTGTTTACAGGCAGCATCAGTTTTAAGTAGGTGTCGTGTTTTCTCTTTTGATGTCCGGGCATCCAGGCGTAGGGCATAATCTAATCCTCCGTAATTTCGTATAGTTACGGAAAAACCGCGCCCTAACTGCTTGATTTGTCAAGTGTTTTTATTGATTATGCTCAATATTTTTTCGCCCCTTGCGATGCTGAAACCATAAATGAATCATAGTCTTACATGCAAGTCTCTAACCGGACATTGCTGTAAAATACTCTCCTTTGCCCTATAAAGCGGTAGTTAAGGTTCGTGGGTTGATCATGCGTTTATTTTTTCCTGAAGTCAGGCATCCGGTGATTTTGATAGATATCCACCCTTTCAAAGAGGAATCATCAAAATATATTGTCGCTTTTTTATCATCGATGTATAAAGTAATACCGATTTGCGAGGGGTAAGATTTCGATGAAATCCGTCTTGGTAGAGAGGGCACTTATTTCTTTATTGCTCGCCTTAGTTATCTCATCTTCATCCCATGCGGCGACTGAACAGAGAACAGCCATTGTAATTGGAAACGGCAACTATACGTCTTCGCCACTCAAAAACCCGGTCAATAATGCAACGGATATTGCAGCGACCCTCCCGAAGCTTGGCTTTACAGTCATTCTTAACAAGCAGGCGACAGAAGTTGCCATGGCGAAACGGCCCCCGACCCCGGAAGAATCTTCAACTTTCACCAGCCCGACGATTGGGGCCGAGTTTGTGTTGATACCTGCGGGTAGGTTTACGATGGGGGATTCAAATGATGCGCATAAGGTGAAGATCAGCAAGCCTTTTTACATGCAGACGACGGAGGTGACGCAGGTACAGTGGGAAAAGGTCATGGGGAGCAATCCATCGCATTTCAAGAAGTGCGGCGACGACTGCCCCGTGGAGCAGGTCTCCTGGAATGACGTCCAGGATTTTATCAGGAAGCTCAATAGTATGGAAGGTACGGATAAATACAGATTGCCCACGGAGGCGGAATGGGAGTATGCGGCTCGAAGCGGTGGGAAGGAGGAGACCTACGCAGGCACGAGCAGCGAATCCGAGCTTGGCAATTATGCCTGGCATAGCGCTAACTCCGGCAGTAAAACACACCCTGTGGGACATAAGATACCAAACGGCCTGGGTTTGTATGACATGTCGGGCAACGTCTGGGAGTGGGTTCTAGATTGGTATGGGGATTACCAATCAGGCCTCTTTTCTTTATTCTTAGGCGTAACGGATCCAACGGGACCATCATCTGGCACGCAACGGGTTCTTCGTGGCGGCAGCTCATACAACGGCACACATTACTGCCGCGCGGGTTTTCGCCGCTTCTTCGCACCAGACATCAGAGGCAGCAACTTAGGGTTCCGCCTCGTCAGCACGCCTTAATTGGGGGATTTTTACCTTCTGACTTTGGCAAGAATTGTTAAGCCTTGCAGTGTCAACGTTGTAAATGATTAACCTCAATTATTATCTACAATGAGAACTGAGGATAAGGTGAAGAAGAGATAGGTTTTATTTATACCTGATCAAGATCAGCCTAACTAATAACAAATATAAGGTCGCAGGTGGTCTCGTCAAAGCAGCTCGTTGAATGCGAGATGAAATATGCTACTACTTGACGGTTTATTTTCCGCGCATATAGGCCGCGGCTAGCTTCCTGTACTACGCAAGCGGCCAGCATCGACAAAGATGCACGATCAATCCGTATCCATCAGATTTCTGAGATAATGCAATGTAAAGACTCGAGGTGTACTCATTAACGGCGTATTCTCCTCTGTTGAGTAGCCTCATCATACGCTGAATAAAACAGTGAGAATAGCGCCGCCCCAGGCGATGTAATCTTTTCCTTCCAACCAGCTCGCTAAAAATTATTGACAATCTTTCGGATTTACATATCATAATCGCGCATAGTTCATTGCGTGCAACTCAACGCCAACCAATTAAGGTAAACATGTCATAACGGAGGAAGGAACCACTATGAAAATCTTCAGACGAATAATGGAAGCGACAGTAGTATTCTTGTTGTTGGTTACAATAGCCGGTGCTCAGGGTCTTCCCAAAGCGAGAACCTCCGAAGAAGTGGGACTCTCGTCTGAACGACTGAAGAGAATTTCCACAACATTGCAGGCCGATGTCGATAAGGGGGCGATTCCGGGCGCAGTCGTGATGATTGTTCGCAAAGGCAGAGTCGCTTACTATGAGTCTTTCGGCTACCAGGATCGCGAGAAAAAAATCCCCATGCAACGCGATTCGATCTTTCGCGTTGCCTCCATGACGAAGCCCTTCACTTCTGTTGCCGTCATGATATTAGTCGAAGAGGGCAAGATTCAACTGGGTTACCCCGTCTCCCGCTATCTTCCGGAGTTCAAAGACCTGAAGGTGGGAATCGAGAAAACTGACCCGGCGACCGGAAAGAAGGAACTGGTTTTGGTTCCCGCCGATCGCGAGATGACGGTCCAGGATTTGTTGCGGCACACCTCCGGGCTCACTTACGGCATTTTCGGAAAATCAATGGTTAAGGACCTCTATAATGTTAAAGGGGGAAACCCGTTCGATTTTAAGCAGACAAATGCGGAAATGGTGACCAAGCTCTCCAAATTGCCTCTCCAGTATCAACCAGGCACGACGTGGGACTATTCGATGTCTACCGATGTGCTCGGGCGCATAGTCGAAGTGGCTTCGGGTATGGAATTGGACGCTTTTATTGCCGAGCGGATCACGAAGCCGCTCAGGCTCTCTGACAGCGGCTTCTGGGCAGAGGGAGAAAAGCGGGTGCTGCGCGTGGCCGAGCCGCAAGTGGATCCGGCGACCGGTAAAAAACCCGGGCTTTTCCATGACTCGATGCAGCGCCCAAAATGGATAGCAGGCGGCGCAGGCATGGTCTCGACAGCTTCTGATTACGCGCGCTTCTGCCAGATGCTACTTAATGGCGGCACGCTGGAGGGCGTTCGTCTGATTTCACCTAAAACGATTGAGCTCATGTCAGCCAACCATCTTCCCCCCGGCGTTAAGTTCAGCCCGGTAAGCTACTCGTTGTTCGAAGCAATAATCCCGAGTCCGGAAGTAGGGCAGGGATTTGGGTTAGGTTTTGCCGTGCGCACCGAGACGGGCAGGAATGCACTGCATGGGTCAGTAGGTGATTATTTTTGGGCGGGGGCATATGGGACGTATTTCTGGATCGACCCGAAAGAACAGATGGCTGTTGTCCTGATGATGCATGCACCACCCCAGCGCTTACACTACCGCTACCTTATGCGTGGCCTCGTATACCAGGCTATTGTAAGGTAGGATAGAAGTCGTCGTTGATGAGAGTTCCAAGCGGGCGGTTCCCTCTTCAGGAGTGGCTACTTTGCGTTGCGTTATCAAACGCTGAAGCGGATGCTGAGGATATCGCCGTCCCGGACGATGTAATCTTTTCCTTCGAGCCGGAAGTGGCCGTTCTCGCGAACTCCCTTTTCGGAGCCGCATTCGATTAACTCATCGTAGGTAAAGCACTCCGCACGGATGAATCCCCGTGCGAGGTCGGTGTGGATGGTGCCCGCTGCATTGACGGCGTTATCTCCGCCGCAGATACTCCAAGCGCGGACTTCATCTTCGCCTACCGTGAAGAAGCTGACGTAGCCGAGCGTCTTGTATGCGAATTGCGTCAATCTCTCGCGTGCCGACTTTCCTTCTATGCCCATATCTTCCATGAAGATTTTAGCTTCTTCATCGTTGAGACGCGCCAATTCCATTTCGAACCGGCCAGCAAATTCAATGACGTTGTAGCTCGATTCGATTTCGCCGATTAGATTCTCATTGCGTCCGAAGACCGCCTCATCCGAATTCAGGATAAGGAGGATCGGTTTCTTCGTAAGAAATTGAAAGCCGCGTATTAGTGTTTCCTCGTCTTCATCGAGCTCGACGTCCCGTATAGGTTCATTGTTGTTGAGGTGCTCCGCAATCTTTTGAAGGACTTTCTCTTCGAGGGCAAGGGCATTCGTTTTCTGCCCGCGTTTTTTAAACCAGGCAATTTTCTCAAGCCTGTTTTCGATGAGTATCAGATCGGCGAGCAGGAGTTCGGTAGCAATCTCGTCAATGTCGCGAAGCGGTGCGGGATCGCCGTTCAAGTCATTATGAAAGTTGCGGACAACGAGGGCCAGGGCATCGATGCCCTTGATCCATCCCATGGAGCTGCCTGTAAAAAGACCGTTCTTCGCGGCGCCTTCCTTCAGGCCGGGAAAGTCGATCATTTCTATAGTCGCGCCGGTAGTCTTCTTGGGTTTATACATATCACTCAGGCTGTGCAGCCGATCGTCGTCTACTGCCACGACAGCCACATTCGGTTCCGCCGTCGCATCTGAGTACGTGCTGACGTTCGCCTCCATTTTCGTGAGGGCATTAAAGATTGTGGTCTTGCCGGAATTGGGCAAGCCTATGATTCCCATTTTCATACGATGTGTCTTTCTCCTTATATATGCTTCCGCAAAAGGTGTGAACCATACGGGTTTATCTCTGCGTTGTCAAGGGATTAAATTACTGATGACTGATGAAATTATCATCTCTTTGGAATGACCTTCACAGGCGGCAATGCCCTGCCTGAACTATCACCGGATGCTTTCTGCAGATTGGATAGCTGCTGCTGCAGATCGCTCAGCTGTTTTTGTAATTGATTGATTTTCGCCTGTACAGCGACGATCTGATGTTCCTTGGCCGTTAACCTGTATTGCCATTCCGTCTTGCGTTTAGTATAAGCATCCTTCTCTTGTGAACTGCTGTCTTTAGGAGGGGTGGGAAATGCAGCCCGCAACTTCTTCAGATCGTCAATCAACTGCTGAAACTCTTTCATCGCATCATCAATCGCGTGCTGCAAATCCTTAATAGCGGCCGTCAGTCCCTGTATCTGCGCTGCGCTATCCTGCGATTGGCCCGGAGTTGCACTCTGAACTCCGGACGATTGCCCTTGACGCATGCCCTGGGGTTGTGCAGTTACCGGTTGCGGCAGCAGGGCAATCGATAGACACAAAAGAGCAAAACAGGCGATCCGAACAATATTTTTCATAAGACTACCTCGTATTCTATTTAATGACGCAGGTATTAGCGTGAAATATGCGAAAAAATATATCTATAAAGATGAGCAGTCAAGGCATTTCTGCTTAATCCTGAATAGCCGTCTTATAAGGCCTTTGCGGGGTATTGTGTTTGCCATGGAAATTTACAAGCGACTCGTGATAGTCATAGATGTATTTCTTGCACGGCTTAAAGGAATCCTCTGTTTTGATGAGTTACTCACAAAGTAGAAGATGCATATGAAACGCTTTCTTTATACCGCACTCTCCATGCTGATGACTGTATTTCTGTCCGGCTGCATACAAGACACGATTGGCATTCACGTAAAGCCGGACGGGAGTGGAACCATCGAAGAGACATTCCTGTTATCGAACAGCATGGTCGATATGATGGAATCCATTGCAGGGGGCATAGCATGCCCTGTGAAAGAGGAGGGCGTCCAGGACAACAAAGAGGCAACCAAAGGCAGCACCGAAAAGGAGGCGAAGCAAACCCGCGACGATGTACTTGCGAAGATGGTTAAGGACGCGGAAAAGCGGACCGAAACATTTGGGGCCGCCGTAAAGTTTGTATCTGCGAAACCGGTCAAGACGGATACAGCCAGCGGATACAATGCCTTTTACTCCTTTCGGGATATCGGCGAGGTGAAGGTAAACCAGAATCCCGGCAACAATATGGATGGACAAGAATCGCAAAAGAGTGATTCGCAAAAGGAAGAATATCTCCTGTTCAAATTCACGAGAGGTTCTCCTGCGAAGCTTGTCGTTATACTTCCGGCACAAAAAGAGACATCAGGCGATAAGTCAGGCGCACCGGATAACGGCAAAAACTGCTGATGGTAAATCAGGTAAGGAAGCATCCCCGCAGTCGCCGGAGATGATAAAGAACCTTCTTCAGGATATGAAAGTGAAAATCGCACTTCAATTCGAAGGGACTATAATAAATACGAACGCCACGTACAGGGACGGTTCAACGGTGACTCTCATCGAAATGGATATCGGGAAGCTCATGACCAATACCACGCTCTTCAAGCAGGTGCTCGCCGCGAACCCGCTGTCCGTGGGAGAAACGAAGGTGTTGTTCAAGAATGTCGAAGGATTGAAGTTCGAAACGAATAACCCGGTTACCGTCGAATTTAAGTAGTCTTCTCCCCTCCAATTCGTGAAGAGAAATATCTTGCCGTCTCATATTGCAAACTCCTAAAGTATAGCGCCCGACGTGCCGAATAGAAGGATATGTTGAAACTGGCAAAGTCTGCTATGTAAAATAAAGCCTTATTCTTTCTGTACAAGGTCCTCTTAGTGGCCCTCTTCATTTTTCTTGCCGCATGAAGCGCAGCTCCTGCGGGACGGTATCCAGTACTTTGATATTTTGCTTGCACATGTGCTACAATTCATTTTGTCGTCAACTGATATGCAGATCAAAGCGGTGATCAGAGAGGCGCGGAATAATGCCCAGTCAAAAGTCCGGAAAGGGTCATTTAGTCAGACTGAAGGTTTCTCGGCGCGCCGTTCTGTCTTTTACTATCCTGATATTGCTTATCGGCATTGTTTTTCTTCTAATGGACCGGTTCTCCCAAAGAAATTTTTTTGAACGTGTCGATTTCACTCCAAACTATGATATTATCCTGACTGAAGCAAAGACGTTCTGGGGAGGTGTGTGGTTTAATCAAGACAGGCTTTTTATCCTGCGAAATGAATTTATGATAGAGAAAAATCCCTTCATCGGTGAAAGAAAGACTTATCACATCTCCTACGAGAAAGTAAAAAATGTCACCTTCGAGCAAGGTCTTGGGATTGACACATCGCCGGTTTGGAGTGTGTTTTTTGCCCGCATTCAGATCAGGAAGAAGAGGAGACATTTTGTCTTGACAAAAAAAGTAAAGTCATTGAACATTTTAAAACATGCAGGAAATGCCCGATGGACATGCTTGGTAACAAGCAATATGTTCTTACGAACAGGTGGAATGTGGGCGGATTTATATACGCGCGAAAATAGTTTTCAAGACATGTCAAGAAATGCATGCAAAAGGATAATGAAGGATGACATCTGAAAAGGGCGGAATGGCGGAAACGAATCGGAGAGAGATATTTAATTTACGTGATTTGGTCAGCTATCAGAACGGCTCGATTGTAAGCCGTGAGGTCCTTGGTAGAAAGACCGGCACGGTAACGGTCTTCGCCTTTGATGAGGGGCAGGGATTGAGCGAGCATACGGCGCCCTTTGAGGCCCTCGTCCATGTTCTCGACGGGGAGGTAGAAATTTCGATATCAGGAAAGCCGTATCGCCTGAAGAAAGGCCAGATGATAATCATGCCCGCCAAAGAGCCCCATTCCCTCGCGGCCGTCAAGAGATTTAAGATGCTCTTGATTATGATCAGATCATAAAACAAGGTAACCGCGGGCAAGCTCTGACAATTGCCGCGTGCGGTGCGTATTCTCACGGGCCTCGCCATGATATTTCACTGCGGGGAGGACCACAGTCTGATGCGGGAATATCCGAGATCAGCGCGGTCCCCGTAAAGCCCGGCCACGACAATGCGATTACTAATCCCTATTTCTTCAGCTTGGTGAATTTCGAGCCCTGTATTGTGGCGCCCGCCATCAGTCCTTTCTGGCCGAATACGAAACCGACGATGGGCTGTTTGAATTTTGTCGTGTCGACGGAACCCTCGGCGCCATATTCCATAACCGTCACTGTGCCATCGACGCCGGCCTGCCAGTTGTCGCTGTTGCGGAATTTCTTGAGGGCCGCTTCGTCCATGAAGACAAGGACGACGTCCTTCCGCTGTGCGCCTATCTGATAACCGAGAGAGGCGGTTGTTATGTTATAGTAATCTACGGTTTGTCCGCCGATCCGGAGGGCGCCTTCACCGTACTCGCCGCCGATGATTAATCCGGCCTGAAGGACGTTAGGGATCACAAGAATACCCTTGGCTGCCTTGAGAAATTCATTCGCGCCTTTGACCTCTTTGGCAAAACGCTCAAGAGCCACCTCAACACTAACGTTGATCTCCTTTGCTGTCGCGGCAAGAGCCGTATGGAGAGGCAGGCTCAGGATAATCACGAGCATAAATACGGTCAAAGTCATCTTACCTGTAAATTTTGTCTTCATTTTAACTCCTCCTGTTCTTAAGAAACTCGCAGCATTCCATATCATTTCAAAAGGATGATACTAATATTAGGGATATTTCACAATTCATTAAAAGACCGATTTATGTATGCTAAATACCTTAGATCATGGCTGAGTCCAATGCTCATTTCTCATAAATCGCCAAGGTGTTAATTGTTTCTCGGAGAACGTGAGTATGGCGAAGAAGTAAGGATTAATGACGAAGCATAAACAATTTTTAGAGGCACCGCAAAAACTTGTTATAGGCTCTTGTGAAATGCTGGGGAAAATGATATTAAATATATCATAATCGGATGAGAATAGGCGTGTAACAAATGGCAACAGAACTTACATACGTGGTCATTACGCCGTACAGTCTCATGAAGTCGCGAACCGGAAATATCATTGCGCGACTCATGTCATTCTCGGGCTGTGATCTGGTCGGCGTCAGGATGCTGAGGCCGTCGGATGGGTTTGTGGATGAATATATGCGGCGGGTGAAAAGTCTCGGCATCGAATCCAGGATAGAGAAGGCGCTGGTCGATTATATTGATCAGAATCTGCGTCGCGAAAATATTCATCGCCAGGCCAACCGTTGTCTGTTTCTCTTGTTTGAGGGCGAGAATGCGGTTGAGCGCGTATACGATGTGGTCGGAAAACTCACGACAGAGGCCGAATCTGAAGCGAGGCGCGGAACGATTCGCGGCACGTACTGCGACTTCATCACCAATCCCGACGGAACGATCAGGTATTTCGAGCCAGCCGTTCTTGTACCGACAAATGTCAAGTATGCAAAGACCAATTTGGAGTTGTTCGCAGGGCTCGGATTCAACGATTCGGGTATTTATGAAGAAACTGCGGAAGGAGAAACAACGCTGGTCATTTTGAAGCCGGATAATTTTTTCAAGCATTCCGTACATACCGGAAATATGATCGACATGTTTTCCAAGACAGGTCTCAGGATAGTCGGAGCCAGGGTCGTCCGGTGGAGTGCAGCGCAAGGCGAGGCATTCTATGGTTTTCTGAGAGGCACATTCAAACGCAAGCTGAAGAAACACGTCGCCGGGAAGATCAAAGAGAGAATTGGCGGTCTCTTTGGGTTTGATATTACAGACGAAGAATACAATGCCATGGCGTCGGTTATCAATGATACGAATGCCCAGTACGAGTTCTCCCAGATAGTGGAATATTTGACGGGAATCGATCCGGAGAGCGTGGCGCCGGAAGATCGCGAAAAGCCAGGCATAAATCCGTCGCTCGCGCTTCTTTACCGGGGATACAGCGCGGTCGGCAAAATTCGCAGTCGTTTAGGAGAATCCGATCCGGCAAAAGCGGCAGCGGGCACGATTCGTTCGGACTTCGGGCAGAATCTCCTGCAGAACGCGGCGCACGCGTCGGATTCCGTACAACGGGCTGTCCACGAGAGAAAGATCATCGGCCTTTATGATAACGCGGGCGATGACTGCGCAAAAATCATCACAAGCTGGCTGCAAGAGGGTTAGATAATACTTGAGGCCTTGCGGCATGCCGAGGATCTTGTTGGGTTGATAGTCAGAGACAGTTAGAGTTTCATAGAGGAGGAAGAACATGATCGCACGATCAAGAGAGGACGCCAAGCGCTGGGTGGAGAAGGCCGCAGCCTTCTATAGGACATCCGGTAAGAGAATAGCTCTGGCTGAATATACGAATCCGAGCGGGCAGTTCGTCCAGGACGAAATGTACATATACGTGCTAAATCCGAGGGGGACCATGCTCGCACATGGGGTCAATGAGAGATTCGTGGGAGAGGATTTCAGTGAACTCAAGGACGCAGACGGAAAAAGTTTCATCCGGGAGGTCCTCGATGCGGCTAACAGCGAAGGCAGCGGCTGGGTGACTTACAAATGGTACAACCCGGTGACGAAGGAAGTATGGCCTAAGACAGCCTATTTCAGAAAAGTGGATGACCTTGTCATTTGTAGCGGCGTTTACGGAGAATAAATTATAAAGAGCTGACTGCTCAGAGACCCTGCCAATCTTTATTGTCAGTATTTACCTGCCCCGGGTCGAGATCGTTGCCGGGGTTGATCTATTGGGCGTCTTAGCCGTGATATTCCGATAGAAGGCCCGAATCTTTTCCATATCGGCCTCGATGTCTCCGGTCGGCATCAGTATCGGCCCGAAACCTCCCTCCTTTCGCGCATAGTCAATGAAGCCCATCACCAGCGGGACGTTAGCGCCCATGGCGATGTGATAGAACCCGGTCCTCCAATGCTTGGCCTTCTTCCGCGTTCCTTCTGGCGCAACCACCATTATCATTCTCTCCCGCTCTTTGAAGGCTTGTATCGTTTGCGCGACCACATCGCCGGATTTGGAACGATTCACGGGAATGCCGCCGAGCCATTTGAATAAGGCGGCGAAAGGCCACTTGAAAATAGGCTCCTTACCGAGCCAGTATATCTTAACCCTGAAGGCCAGGATTATGGCTAGTCCGATGGGTAAATCCCAGTTTGACGTATGAGGGGCGGCGATCGTGACGAATTTAGGCACGTCAGGCACCTTGCCTGCTTTCCGCCATCCAAAGATCCGGAGTACGATTATGGCAAGGATCTGCAGGACGTTCCGTAGTAAGGGGATATCGAAGATGGTATAGCGCATGAACCTTATGGTTTGTCGTCTTGATTTCTTTTTCAAATAAACACGTACCGCCACTTCAGTCAAGGACATTGTTGACGTCAATCGCCACAGCGAACTTTAGATCAGGATTTTCGAAGCAAAAAGTGAGGACATCTCCGATTGCGAATCCCGGCACAATTAGCTATTCAATATACATAAAGGCCGGAGACACGGTCTTATCGTGAAGATTGGAGGTATGGATCAAATGGCAGCGAAAGACTGCGTGAAAGGACTGGTTGTGGGAGGTCTGATAGGCGCGGTTCTCGGGATACTCTACACCCCGAAGCGCGGAGAAGAAACCCGTGAGGAGATAGCAAAATCGTTTCAGAAACTGCGCGACAAGGCCAGGCACCAACTTGATGAAACGTGTACAAAGATGGATGAATTTGCGAGCCGCGGCAAGGAACTTTATAACGAAGGCAAAGAGAAGGTCAGTAAGGCGCTCGATTTCTGTGCCAAGGACCAGACGGAGAAAAAGAGCGCCGGCGCTTCTTGAGTCTTTAAGGGAGAGCCCTGGTTTATGAAAGCGCTTTTTTGATATCTTTTACGAAGGACGATGCGATATGCATTAGCTCGTCCTTCGTACCGTGCTCCTCAATTAGACGTACAAAAGCGCTCCCGATGACGACGCCATCAGCGCAGGAGGCGATCTCAGCGGCCTGCGCCGGCGTTGAGATGCCGAATCCGACGACGAGGGGCAGGGCGTTTATCTTCCGGATACGCTCTGCATCAACCCTGATATTATGCATCACGGGTTGCGCCGTTCCTGTAACTCCCGTAATCGAGATATAGTAGAGAAATCCCGCCGCATTCTTTGCTATTTTTGCGATGCGACTGTCACTGGTTGTGGGCGCGATAAGCGAGATAAAATCAAGGCCCGCCCGATCAGTATGCCGCGTCAGTTCATGCGATTCCTCCGGCGGCAGATCCACGACAAGAATGCCGTCAACACCGGCCTGCTTTGCCCTCGCAGCGAATCGTTCATTGCCCAGGGAATAAATTGGATTGTAGTAACCGAAGAGGACGATGGGGATCTCGCTTGCCGTTCTCAGAGATTCAATCATATCGAGGATGCCGGAGAGCGTAGTTCCCTTATGAAGCGATCGCTGCGAGGCAGACTGGATGACGGGTCCGTCCGCAGTCGGATCGGAAAAGGGGACGCCGATCTCGATGATGTCGACACCGGATTCTTCGAGAGCTGGTATGAGACTGCGGGTAGTCCGCATGTCTGGGTCTCCGGCCGTAAGATATACAACCAACGCCTTCTCGTTCTTTCGTTTGAGGTCCCGGAATTTTCGTTCTATTCTTCCTGTCATAATAGCATCTCCCTTTATTTCTCGTCGATTTTCTGCGATATTATCTGCGCATCCTTATCTCCCCTGCCGGAGAGGTTCACAACGATGATTTTATTCTTGCCGAGTGCGGGTGCGAGTTTGCAGGCGTGGGCCAGGGCGTGGGCGCTTTCCATGGCGGGGATGATGCCTTCCAATTTGGAGATGAGCATAAAGGCCGCGATTGCCTCATCGTCCTCAACGCTGACATAGGTTGCCCTGCCTGTATCCCGGAAGAAGGCGTGCTCGGGGCCCACGCCGGGGTAGTCAAGTCCCGCTGCAATTGAATATGCATCCTGAATCTGGCCGTGTCCATCCTGAAGAAGGTAGGTCTTGTTGCCATGAAGAACGCCGACGCTTCCTGCGGATATGCTTGCTGCATGGAATCCCGACCGGATGCCTCTCCCCGCCGCCTCTACGCCTATCATCGACACATTGATTGCGTCTTTGAAAGGGTAGAAGAGTCCCATGGCATTGCTGCCGCCGCCTATGCAGGCAATAAGGACGTCGGGAAGGCGGCCTTCAATCTTCATGATCTGCCTCTTTGTCTCTTTCCCGATGACACTCTGAAATTCACGGACCATCATCGGGTAAGGATGAGGCCCTGCCGTAGTGCCGATCACATAAAAGGTATCTCTTACCCTTGCCACCCAGTGCCGCATTGCCTCATTCATGGCGTCTTTGAGGGTCGCCGTCCCCGATGAGACAGGCACGACCTCGGCGCCGAGTATTTTCATGCGAAATACATTCGGGGCCTGCCGTCTGATATCTTCCTCGCCCATGAAGATCATACACTCCATACCGAAAAGAGCCGCCACCGTCGCTGTGGCCACGCCATGCTGACCGGC
>PLMX01000143.1 GCA_003142635.1 Syntrophaceae bacterium
CTTCCCAATCTTTTTCGGCGATAAATACCTGTACAAGAGTGCGGAGATGAGCGCGTTCGGCATTTTCCAACATGCAATAATGGGCAACATTATGGCGGATTATGTCCTCCCAAGCGGAAGGAAAAGGAGCCTGGGTGAGCTTCTTTCGGCGATAACCTACAAACCAGTGAAACATTGTAATTTCCTACGTCCTTGGTCAAGGGCGCATGTTGCACCTACGAGTTAAAAGCTTCGCAGTATGAATGATATTGTCGATTACGAGTTGTAAAAGTTGGATCTTCTGGATCAATCGCGCCCCATCCCGACAGAAGATCTTTTATTCCCCTGTGAATTAAGGACGCTGTGGATGGCATCATCGCCACTTTTCTCTTTCAGCCTTTTTTCTTTTCCTTCTTTGCCTGTTTCTTCTCTTTTGCTGTTTTCAGTGGTTTTTTCTTCTCGGTATTGTGTGCATCTTGGGATTTTGCCATACCGGTTTCCTCCTTGAGTTCTTTATATACCGCTACTGCTCTCTGTTTCCTTACGACACCGGACACAAATTAATGAATTCTGCCAGTTGTTTTTCGTCCAAACCAACCCCCAATACTCCATCCAATCTTTTTGAAACAACCCCATTTTCAAAGAAAAGCACGGTCGGATAGACTTTCACTGAATATTGATCCGCGATCGTTTCCTGATCGTCCTGCACGCTGACAAAGTGTCGCCCTTCTCCCTCGGCATGTTTTTTAAATATCGGCAGAAACCTTACACAAAAAGGGCACCAGGAGGCATGAAAAAGGGCAATGACACGATCTGTAGCCCTCAATATTTCGATGAGATCGTGATTGTTATTGACTAAAGCATATATAACGTTTGCACTCATCAGGCATCCTCCTCAACCATCCACCCTCTTCTTTAACTCCCTCCCCACCTTGAAAAACGGCAATCTCTTCGCTTTCACCTCCACAACTTTTCCAGTTTTTGGATTCCTACCCTTGTAAGCGTCATATTTCCTCGCGACAAAGGACCCGAATCCCCGGATTTCGATCCTGTCGCCATTCTTTAGAGCATTCGTAAACTCATCAAAGACCAGATTGACAATTTCCATAGCCAATTTCTCCGTCAGGTGTTCTTTCTTTGTCAGCGCTGCGATCAGATCGGACTTATTCATGCGACACCTCCCCCCTTTTTTAGTATAAACGAACTTTCTTTATATACATAAATTCATGTAACGACAAACAATTATACACGAAAGGAGGGATGATTTCACGTTTTTGGAGAGATCCAATGTGAGCATCTCAGCATTTCCATCCTGGACTTGACGGTATAGATGGAAAAACTGAACACAGCTTATTTTGTTAATTACCGGTTAATTGGAGGACTCTGTTTTTTAACCGACAGACTCGCCTTCAGGGATGTGTTGAGATATAGCTGCGTAAGTGCAACTGGATATAACGATTCAATGGGTATTTCAATCCCGACCACTTCACAGTGGTTTACCGAAAAAACTTGACCTATTTTTCTATTAATGTATATTTTCTCTGAAATTTCAAGCGGATATTTAGGAGAATAAGAGTATTTCATAGTCAACTTAAGAGGTAAAGATGGATTGATATCCTATAACCCCGTTTCTCAAGAGAGAGCGGGGTTTTTTGTTCTTACCATGTCAATACAATGAAGATGTTAAAAAAAGAAATCGTCTTGAACGAGCTTGCTCAACTCAAGGAATACTTACTCAATCCCGGCACTGAGAAAGCCAAGGACTATTTGGTATTTCCGCTGTTCAAGAAGTTGTTTGGAAGCAAATTCAAAAAAGAATCGGATGCTTTCGGTGCGGACATTTATATTGAAGGAAAGCTACTGGTCGAATTGAAATCCGATTATGACGATTACCGCAAGGGCTTTTACCAAGCACTTCATTACGCCAAGCTGGGGCTAACGTTCTCTGCCATTTGCGTTATCGCTAAGAGGTTTGTTGCAGTATGGAAGGTGAATAAAATCCCCGACCATGCAAAACGCCTGTCCGCAGAAGCAGATGCGACAATAGCTCCGAGTGCTATAGGCGTTCTGAACGCAAGGCGGACGACAAAGGCACAAGCAAACGAAATAATCAATGCAGCGGTATTTCGGTTGCTTCCTGAAGACCTTGAAGGATTGTTTGAGAGGGATTTTGACACGACGCTTCCTGAGTTTGTTCAAGTGCTGAATAACTTGGATGCGGAACGTATTCAGATCAACACGCACAACTTCATAGACCATATTAAACAGCTTGAAAGATTCTTTGACGATAAATTGGATGCTGTTCACTGCTTCTACGCTATTGTCGGTTTCTGGGATGTTACGTCAACAGTTGCGACTGACGATTCCGATGAGGTTTTTGTGATCGGGAAAAGGGGGACAAAAGTCAGCGAGAAAATAAAAATCAAGCCCCGTTTTCATGAGGAGTTCAAAAAATTTGTTGAGAACCACTTTATCTTCACAAACGAAGGCACTGGTTTGACTGTTGATTACTACTTCAGTCGGTTCGACGAAGTTATCACACGAATCAAGCCTGACTACGCCAAGCAACATGGCATATTTTTTACTGATAACAATCTCAGCAAGTTTGCCCTATGGTTTGTCCATGAGTTTTTTGAGAAGAGATTGAGTGACAAGTATATCGTCCTCGATCCAGCCGGTGGCTCTGGCAATTTGGTGACGAGCTGGAGGGGGCACCTTAAGCACAAGATTGTTTCTGAGTTGCAGCCTGATCTACTCAAAACCATTGAACGACGGATGAAGCTTGACCCTGAGCAAATCGAAGGCGGTTTTACCATCATTCCGAAAACAACCACAAATGAAGGTTTGAACTTCTTAGACAAATCAGCCGAGCAATATGTAAGCTGTCTTATGGACGAACTGAAAGAGAAGAATTTCAAGTTCGACAAGCCGATTGCTTTCCTGCTTAATCCCCCATACAAAAACACGGACGAAAACGAAGAAGTTCGAAACTCGGTCGAAGCGGCCTACCAAATTCATCCATCAATTCTGCAATTGACTGGCAACGATGCCGGAAAAGAGAGGTATCTGGCCTTCCTTGGGCAAATCATAAATATCTCCCGTGTGCAAATGGGTGAATTGCAAATAATGGAGTTGAACTTTGAGAACATCCATCTTCCTAAGCCATTAAATACGAAAAAAGTTGAAACGCCTTTAATTCTGATCTTCACCCCAACATCGTGGCTGATTCCGAGGCCGACGTATGTTGAGTTCAGAAAAATATTCGACAAGTATTTCAAATACGAGAAGGGCTTCATTTTTCTGGGCAAGGAGTTCTTCAAGATCAAAGGGCGCTTCCCCATTTCTTTTACCATTTGGAGCTACCGACACAAGGAAGAGGGAAATAAGAATAACGTCGTTGTGAAAGACTTGACACATTTGAAGAGTTCCGATTTACGGATAAATTGGAATTTACCGATAGAACTCATTTCAAATAAACTGGAAAGCCTCGTTCATGCAACAAAAGATATACGGTTTAATAACACACGAGGCGATATCAGGACTCTTCTTCCAAAGCTTACAGACAAGTCTGGGAAGCTTATTTTACAGCCTCGTTATGATTATAGCATTGCGAAGAGAGAGAACGAAGCAGGAAAATTAGTGAGTGGTTTTCCATTGAAAGATAAGAAGAACCATTTCGAGTTGATGCGAAGATGTGGAGATGCATTTGGAGAATATATCGGATTCATGGATGACAATACTCCAGTGAGAGTAAAGCAGGACAGTTGTTTGAGAATGTCGAATAATGGAAGCAGAGTTTGGTTTCGATTAGACCTTGATTTGAAGGGCATGAACAAAACACGAATTCACGCAGGATGTCCCGACAATAGAGGTTATTGCGCATACGATATCAACTCCGCAAAGGCAACATTTTTGTGGTTTGCAATGACCAAAGCATTGAATGGACGGTATCCACTATGGGCAAACCAATTCGACATTTGGGAACCGATAATTCCCAAACAAATGGGGAAAATCTTTTATTCTCTCTGTTTTGCATTTGGCTTGGCGGAGAACCGTTGTGTGGTGACAAAGTTCGAAAAAGACAATCCGGTCAAAGGTGCTCCCGAAGTGTTCGTTGACAATCCGCTCTGTCCAACCAATCCAGAATCTTTTTGGTCAACAACTCTTGACAGCGAAATCATTACCGAGCCGAAGTTAGCTAGCGAGTTGGTCGGACTTGTCAGAGAACTTTACAAGAAGTGGAATCAGAAATACTGCAAAGGACAAAACCTAAACAGTGTCGGGCTGCACAATGAGCCGTATTTCAAGTATTTCGACTACAAGGATTTTCTCACACCGTATTCAGGGCTTATCCAAATTCGAAAATATGCAGAATTCCACAACGCAGAAGACTTGCTGAATCTCTTTGGCAAGATCGCTGCCAAGGCTAAGGAGACGCGAGAGGAGATTTACCGCCTATTGACACAGGAGTTTGCGTATTTTGACTAATCAGCAAGAAATCAAGGATGCCCAACAATGGCATCCACCGGATGGCTTTCAGCTGCCGGTGATACTTTGGCGTTAGGTGCAGCAAAAATGAAAACGACATCCATAGCAGACAGACTTGAGAGCGATACAGATCGACGCCTGTTGACAGACCTAATTCAGCGACAAGATCTAGTCGAAGGAAACAAAGCCGTGGCTCAATCCTTTGCGGCACAATGCCAAGTCCTATCGGCACCCGCTGACTCCGTTATCATTCGCCAAGGCGATGCTGACAACGACCTGTATTTTATACTCAGCGGGCGCGTTCGCGTTTTCGTCAATGAGCGGGAAGTTGCGTCGCGCACTTCCGGACAACACGTGGGGGAAATGGCTCTAGTCGACGCTGCATCACCACGCACGGCGACTATAGTTTCCATTGAGCCAACAGTGATGGCGCGAATAACTGAACCCACTTTTGTGCGAATTGCCAACTCTAACCCATTTTTGTGGCGCAACATTTCTATTGAACTGGTTCGACGATTGGATGAACGACGCAAGTTTCATCGTGTCCCGAACACGCATCCAATCCTTTTTATAGGTTCATCCAAGGAAGGACTTCCTTTTGCAGCGTCCCTAGCGGCAGCAATTCCAAACGACACTGCTTCGGTGACACTGTGGTCAGAAGGCGTATTTGGGGCATCACACTTTCCCATCGAAGACCTTTCTGCGCTTCTTCACGGCGCGGACTTTGCCGCGTTGCTCGCGTCTGCCGACGATACCGTTGTGAGCAGAGGCAAGGAATCGCAAGCACCACGGGACAACATCGTGTTTGAACTGGGACTCTTTATTGGGGCTCTTTCACGGCAGAGAACATTTATCGTCGTGCCGCAGGGAGTGGATATCAAAATCCCGACGGATCTTCTTGGAATAAACACTATTCGCTATGATCCATCAGCATTCACGCCTCAAAACGCCGTTGTTGCCGCTGCTGGTGAGATTACTGCCATAATCAAGAAAGTCGGAACTCGATAGCAGTGTCATGAGCCTGAAAGACGAATTGATCGAGCAAGTTGGAAATATTTTCCGCGAGCAATGGAAGGAGCGTGAGGGTCGAGTTGTGCCGGAAGCAAAAGACGTCGCGCTCGCGAATGAAGCGGTAAATCTCGATAATGCGACAGTTCTCTATGCCGACATGTCCGGCTCGACATCCCTTGTCAATAATATGTCATGGCAATTCGCTGCCGAGGTTTACAAGACATTCCTTTACTGCGCTGCCAGAATTATCACCAGCGAGGGAGGGACGATTACAGCATATGACGGGGATCGCATTATGGCCGTATATATCGGGGATTCGCAAAATACATCTGCTGCACGGACAGCGCTCAAGATCAACTGGTGCAGGATTAATGTTATCAATCCTCTACTGCTGAAACAATACACATCAACGACTTATCAGCTGAAACATGTTGTGGGCATTGATCGAAGCACACTACGAGCTGCTCGAACTGGTGCCCGTGGGGCTAACGATCTCGTGTGGGTCGGAAGGGCTGCAAATTATGCAGCGAAGCTCTCATCCCTGCCCGACAACTATGCATCACGAATTACAGTCGACGTATTCAATCGCCTTGCTGGTGAAACGAAATACAATAACGGAATCTGCATGTGGGACGAGGCTCGGTGGACTGACATGGGAAACATGAAGATCTATCGCTCGAACTGGTCGTGGAGTCTGTAAATAGGAACCATTCCGGCCCTTGAGGGCTTAACTAAAATCAGTCACCTTCACATTACGGGAAGCATAGTACATGAAAAAATATTTTTCAATAGCAGTAATCCTGTTCGTTTTTCTTCTGATTGCCCTTCAACCAGGATACGCCAGCGACCTCATTTTCAACAACACACCAACCCAAGTCTGTTTCAGCCCTAAAAGAGGATGTACAGAAGCAATCGTCAGTCAAATTGATAAAGCAAAATCTAAAATCCTTGTTCAGGCCTATTCCTTCACTTCTGCCCCTATTGCAAAGGCCCTCGTTAACGCCCATAAACGAGGAGTAAAAGTAGAAGCCATTCTGGATAAAAGCCAGAGGTCAGAAAGATATACCTCTGCCACCTTATATCTAATGCCGGTATCCCAACCTACATTGACAGTAAACACGCCATTGCCCATAACAAGATCATGATCACTAATAAGGAAACAGTTATCACAGGTAGCTTTAACTTCACCAAGGCTGCCGAGGAGAAGAACGCAGAGAATCTGCTGATCATCAGGAATAAGGACCTGGCAAAACTGTATATAGATAACTGGTATAAGCACAGGGAACATTCAGAGCCATACGAACGGTAATTGATTCACTAACACCATCTCTTACTGAGAAGAGTTCCAAAGAAGGGGCTTATGAAGCAAACCATTATCATAATCCATGGCATGTGGGGTGGCGGATGGTACTGGGAGAACTTTAAAAACTACTTTGAGGCCGGAGGATATACCTGCCTAACTCCTACCCTGAGATACCACGATACCGATCCCGGTTCTGAACCTAGCCAAAATGTTGAAAAATCCGCAACCATTATGACAGACGATTTTATGTCTTACCGTGGTTTGGGGAAAGAATTTGCTTTTCATTATGTTATAAATCATGGTAAAAGGGAATAAGTTAGAGGAAACGTACACACCAACACCATTGAAGGTTATTTCAGCATCCTGAAACGCGGAATTATTGGAGTTTATCACCATGTTGGTAAGCACCACCTTCACAGATACCTATCCGAGTTTGATTTCCGATACAACGGCAGAAAAATTGACGATGCGGATCGAAGCGTATTGGCGCTTTGTGGCATTGAAGGTAAAAGACTCATGTACCGGGACTCATCGGTGGGCTAAATAAGCAAGCTTAAAATAGGAGGCGCTTTCTTCCAGCGCAGATAGTTATGTCCGAAAAGATAAAAATAGTAATCGAAGCCCCAGAAGCTCATCCCGAATATTTAACTATTCGGGATGCTATGGAGCAGGTACTTGATTATTTTCAACTCGCTTCTATAGGCGATCCGAATTCCCAAAATATTGTCTGGAAGCTTGTCTCGGTTAGCATGAAAAGCCCTTTCACGGTAACTGGGGAAGCCATGAGTCTTGACCCAGCAATAAATACTGATGTGATTGCTAGAAGGCAAAAAGATAGATTCAGAACTGGCATCAAATCTTTATTGGATGGAGTCACCCCTCATGATTGGACGTCCGGGGAAGCCAATAAGATAGTAGAGAGGGTTCTTAAAAGAAACAAGAATGGAATTGGCAAGACTAAACTTTTTATGGATTTTAAGAGGAAATCTGTACCCATAGAGATTACACCTCAATTAGCTGATTTTGTAATTATCGAAATTCATAAACTTCCCTCTCGTCTTTTTGCGGAAGATTCGGCTCATAAAGAATTGGGTTCTGTTGATGGATACCTTGTCGCTGCGGGTTCTGATCACGGTAAACCAGCAATCAGAATTCAGGATAGACTTACGAAACGTGAAATATGGTGCAGAGTTCCAGAAGAGACAAGAGATTCTATTTCCAAGGTAATGCAACTTGATGATGTTTGGAAGCATAGGAGGGTTATCGTTAGCGGATTGATCCAATACGAAAAAGATGGTGACCTCAGTAGAATATATGAGGCTTCCATAGAATTTCTCGATACTAGAGAAATTTCGTTGGATAAAATTCGGGATAAGGGATTTACGCAGGGAATGAGTCCGTCTGAATATCTTGATAAATTACGCGAGGGAAATCTTGAGTAGCAAAATAAAGAGAGTTTATTGGGATTCATGTAATTGGATAAGCTTGATAGATCCAGACAACGAGGTGGATAAGAAAAAGGTTGAAGCACTCGAGTATGTTTATCAACAGGCCAAAAATAAAGAGATCGAAATCTTAACTTCAACATTTACATTGGCAGAAGTATATAGATTAAAATGCGAAAGTAGCAAAAAACAACTTCCAGAAGATAAGGACAAAATATTTGAAGATTTTATTGATCAAGAGTTTGTAATTCCGGTTGCTGTTACAAGGGAAATTGGGATATATGCCAGAAGACTTCTCAGGAGAACGGGTGGACTGAAACGTCCGCAAGATGCAATTCACCTTGCCTCCGCTGCTATTAGCAACGTTGATGAGCTTCACACATTTGACGGAAATCATTTACTTCACTTAGACCAGCAAATAGATCGGAAGGATGGTCATAAATTAAGAATATGTTTACCGGAACTTCCACCAGCCAAACCTCAAGGTATTTTTGTGTTTGAAAAAGAAACACCCATAGCAGAAGTGGAGAGTGTTGGCGATAATAAGGAATCTGAGAGCGATGAAAAAGCAAAAGAAGAAACAAAAAGTATTGAAGGAAACGGAAACCAACACTCCATCAATGCCAAGGTCTGAGTTTGATTCTGTGATGAAGAAGGTTTTATCTGCCCCGCCGATAGAAAAGAAAAAAGAGAGGAGGGAAAAACTATGAATACCAACATCAGCGCAACAAACGTGGCTCGCTATTTCTTGGCAAAAGCCAACCAAGAAGGAGATCTCGTTACTAATCTCAAAATACAAAAATTACTTTACTACACCCAAGCTTGGTATCTCGTGAATTACGACGTTCCTCTATTTAAAGAACCTATACGTGCTTGGGCTCTTGGCCCGGTTGTAAAAGAAGTCTATGATGAATTCAAGGCCTTTGGATCATCGTATATTAGGTACGCAGAAACTAAAACCGAGGCCAAACCGTTTACAAAGGATCAAAAACAGTATCTTAATGAATTCTATGATGAATTTTTTAAGTTTACTGCTCATGAGTTGGTAAATATGACGCATAATGAAAAGCCGTGGAGAGACGCTTATAAAAATAGGGGAGAAATATCTCGCCAGTCCATGAAGCAATATTATAGTGAAATGTTGCACGAACAGAATGGCAAAAAATAAACAGAACAGTTTCGCAATCCGCAAGACGACAACGCCTCAGTTCGCAGATATAAAGCCACGTTTACCAAAGTTCTATGAATTTTATCCGGTTTTCTCTCTTAAATATTACGAACATAACCATAAAGAATTTTCTGTCCAATGTATAAAAGTTTTGGATGATTTCCATGACATGTTCAATAGGCTACAAACGATGTCGCAATTTAAATGGAAATCAATTAAAGCTGCCCCTCACGTACACCATTTTCACCCTATAAACTGGGCTGACACTTCCAAACCTCACGGGATCCAAAGCTTGAATATTAGATTCAAAGAGAGTGTGCCCATTTGGCAATTTAAGAACTTTAAGGAATGTAGAATAATAGGGTTTTTTAATTCGGATAATATTTTTGAGATTGTATGGATAGACAGAGACCATCAAGTCTATCCACAAAAATAAAAATATTATAGTACACTTTCCTTTGGTTGGGTTTCTAAAGTATATAATCACGTTAATTTTTATGCTGCACAGGAGCGTGTCGCCACGTGCGTTCTGGACGTTGTGCGTATCTACCCGTTTAACATCGAGGGCATAGGTTAGATCAAGATTATGGAATTCAAACAACGCACCCTAATGGCCATTGCGGATATGATCTGCGGAAATTTCAAGGCGGAGGAGAGTTTGTTCGTTTATCGCAGCAGCAGCTATCTGACACGCTTTTTTCAGGATTGCGATACTGAATATGTCCATGACGGCTCGACGCGAAACTCTTGGGTCGCCAGTACCCTTCGGCAGATCTTGGCGGAGCCTCATCCAAACACTCAGACACCGCCAGCGACGTTCTCGCGCGTGATGCAAGCATTGATGGACCCAGCCGACGCGCTGAATGAGGGAAGTGATAGACTGGGTGCGCTGGCTCTATTCAATAGCGCCATGGCGCGCGAAGGTTTCGAGGCCTTCTACGCTGAAGATAGGCATTGCTATTTGCGGCACATCTCAACCAATACCATCGTATCGGCGGCGACAAACCCACACCGTCCGTTCTCGGCCTCCGAGCTGAAGAGAAGGGAAGCGCTCCTCGCTTATCTATACACGGCATCCGAGGACGAACTCATCGAGGAGGTTCTACTGCCCCTATTCCGGCAGTTGGGATTCCACCGCATCACGGCCACCGGCCACAAAGATAAGGCACTGGAGTACGGAAAAGATGTGTGGATGAGATTCACCCTCCCGACGCAGCACGTTCTCTATTTCGGCATCCAAGCGAAGAAGGGCAAGATTGACTCTTCGGGCATTACCAAAGAGGGCAGTGCCAATGTCGCCGAGATCCACAACCAGGTCATAATGATGCTGGGGCACGAGATCTTCGACCCTGAGATTGGAAAGCGCGTCCTTGTAGATCACGCCTTCATCGTTGTCGCTGGGGAGATCACCAATGCCGCCCGGAACTGGCTTGGCAACAAGCTCGATGCCTCAAGACGCAGTCAGCTCCTCTTCATGGACAGGGACGATATTCTAAATCTTTATGTTGTAACGAACTTACCGCTCCCGAAAGGGGCGATGCCCGAAACGCCCGCCGCCGAAGAGGATGAACTACCTTTTTAGTCGCGTTCGAGAAGGAGGACAAAGAAAGGGCCGCATAACGAATCATTCCACCGGATCACTTACGCTCCCGGTGAATTTTTCGTTGCACCTTTCCTTAGTTAATCTGCGATACCGTCAGTCATGGCAAGTTATTGATAAGTAGGTAAACACAGCAGCTCAATCCCAGATATATTTTCATTGTCAACCAGACAAAATTCAGTTTTCCGTCTACACCTTCACATGCAGGATCGGGATGCTGAGATGCCTGCGCTTTGTTTCCCCGGGGAAGCGTGTCTTCTCTCTCGCCGTCGGCTCTCCCCGTCTTCCCCTCCCGAATACCTCGATCAAATGGGATGCACCCAGATGAAGGCTGTGCTTGCCGTATTTCTCACTAACTTCATCCATGACCCGGTAGATGTCATAAACCCTCTCCGCCTTCAGGACATCTTCAAAAAGGGTATACTGGATATTTGTATCCTTGGTCAGCTCCATGAGAACAATCCCCGTGGCTCGGTATAGATCCTGTGAACGGTAGATATCAACAAAGATATGGCGCAACTCAGGGGATAGTTCCATGGGGTAAACGGAAGGCCGGTTCAGCTTGATTTCACGACCGGTGTAGCTGAAGTCGTTTCTCTTCAGGAAGGCCACGATCCGTTTTGCCGCCAGGTGATAACCTCTGGCCTTGAGACAGGCCGATTCCAGATTCCTCATCAGATGGGCAAATAGGTAGTCCGCATCGCTGCTTGGGGGAGAGAAGGTCTTGGTCTTGCTGATGGAGGCATAGGTGCTCTTTTCTTCCGGATGGACGGGATAGACCGCCTCCCCCCGGAGTTCCTGCCAGATTTCCATGCCGGGCTTGGTGAAACGCTTTCTGACGGTGTCTTCCGGGAGCCGGGCAAACTCCAGGGCGGTTCTGACCCCCATCTTGATGAGATAGTTTGTCGTGGCATGGCCGATGCCCCAGATCTTCTCCACAGGGAGGTGTTCAAGATACCTTGCGATCATCCTGCCGGGGATGGGCGTGAACCCGTTTGGTTTCTGATGCTTGGAGGCGACCTTGGCCAGCACCTTGGTGAGGCTCAACCCTACGGAAACGGTAATACCCAACTCTCTGGCAATCTCGGCTTTCATGTTTAAGGCGATGGTCTCATAGGAGGCCCGGAGCGCCCTTCGCATCCCCGTGATATCGGCAAAGGCTTCATCAATGGAGTATTCCTCCACTTGGGGTGTGAATCTCCGCATGACGTTGAACATCCGTCTTGAGAAGAGGCTGTAGGTCTCATAGTCCGAGGGAAGAATAACCAGACCAGGACATTTCTTTCTTGCCTCATGGAGGGGAACGCCACGCTTGACGCCCATCGCTTTGGCGGCGTAGCTGGCACAGGCGACGATCCCCCGTTCCCCACCGGCAATAATCGGTTTCCCTCTGAGTTCGGGGTGGATGGCCTCTTCACAGGAGGTAAAGAAGGCATCCCCGTCGATATGAAGAATCGCCTGCGGCCAGGAATGGAGACTGAACAGGATGTCACTCACGATCTAAGACCCTACTGATGGTATTTACGGATGACTGCGGTGACGACACCACCCAGGCGGAGTTCCGATCTGGGTTTAATGGGCGGATATTTTGGATTGGCGGCTTCCAGAACGATCGTCTTCCCTTTCCGGGTGAAATACTTCATTGTCCATTCGCCATCCACTTCGGCGATGACGATATCGCCGTTTTTAGGTTCTCTCCCCTTCTCGACGATGACCAGGTCGCCTTCCCTGATGCCTTCCCCGCTCATGGAATCCCCGGTGACTTTCAAAAGGAAGGAGGATTCCGGTCGTGTAATCAGATATTCATCCATGGACATGACATCTCTCAGTTCTTCTTCCTCGGGAGATGGAAAGCCGGCTTGTATAGACCCAACCATGGGAATGCCAAAGGCGTTCTTTGTAAAGGACAGATGTCCCTTTTGATCTTTTTCAAGGATGCCGGTCTCAATGAGTTTATTGATCCAGAAATGGACGACGCTCTTTGATTTGACATTCAGGAGATTCAGCATTTCTTGATAGGAAGGCATCCGTCGATGGTCACGGAAGAAGGCTCCCATGATCTTAGCTACGCTCTGGAGGGTTCGTTTTTCTTTCATGGCTGCATAGTAATAGAACGTTCGTTCTATTGTCAAGAAGAAAATAAACAGGTGGGAAAAGGGACAGAAAGCGCCAGACAGAATAAAAAAGGGGTCTTCTGCTAAAGGAACTGGAAAATGCCACTATGCCGATAAAGGCCAGAGGTAAACTTCTTCCTGTAGTCGAGCATGCAGATATTTTGATGGTCATCCAACCTTTCAAATGATTATCGTTACTGATTGAACTCCTCATTTGACGTTTTTTTCTAAATATGTAAGATTATAACCATAAAAGTGGAAGGCTCAGAAGGTGAAGGGGAAGTAACGTTTAAATACAAGCATACAGGATAGAAGGAGGATTTTAAAATGAAACGATTAACGTTAATCACCTGTGTTTTGTTTTTAGCAGTGGGTTTGGCCTATGCGAAGGATTACGAAATGACGAAAAAGGCTGGAGAGTATATGGTCTTGGTAACAATTGATAAGAATCCGCCGGTAACGGGTAAGAATAACATGGCAGTCGGGATCAAGGATGGGGCTGGCAAGGACGTCACGGATGCCACGGTGTCCATCGATTACGAAATGCCGGCCATGCCCGGGATGCCGGCCGTAAATTATAAAACAGGTGCCAGCCTGAAGGACAAGCGATACCTGGCAACCCTGAACTTTTCCATGTCGGGACCTTGGTCGATAGCGGTCAAGATTACGCGGGGTGGAAAGACGCAGTCGGTGAAGCTCAATGTGGACGTTAAATAGTCTATTAAAACTGTGCCTGGTGTTACTGGGTTCAATCCTTCTGGCCGTGTCCGCTTTTGCCCAGGATCTGAAGCTGGAAGATCTCGTTAACGAGGCATTGAGAAACAATCCGGAGATCCTGGTTTTCCGGGCCAGAATCGATGCCGCCCGGCAGCGGGTTCCACAGGCGAAAAGCCTGCCTGACCCCATGCTCACGTTCGGTTATCAGAACGAGGGCTTCGACCGTTATTCCTACGGCGAGGAGCAGGGCTCGCAATGGATGTTCGGGGTATCGCAACAATTTCTCTTTCCCGGCAAGCGCGCCCTGAAAGGAGAGATGGCCGAGAGGGACGCGGAAAGTCAGGAGGCCATGTTTGAACTCTTGAAGCTCAAGACGGTCGCTCGCGTCAAGGAGCTTTATCTGGAGCTCTTTCTGGCTCATAAAAATATCGATCTCCTAAAAGGGCGGCAGGATCTTTTTGCCCGCATTGAAGACCTTGCCCTTGTCCGTTATAGTTCCGGCAAGGCCATACAGCAGGAGGTTCTCATGGCTCAGACGGAAAAATACATGCTCCTGGAAAAAGAGGCCATGTTCAAACAGAAGATCGAATCTCTGGGAGCCATGCTTAGAGCAACGATCGGACGAGAAGGGAGTGCGACTCTGGGAAGGCCCGGCGATCCATCCTATCAACCCTTTCTTTACAATACCGAAGAGGCTGTTCAAATGGCCCTCAGCCATTCGCCTGAGATCAAATCCCGGAACAAGATGATCGAAGCGGCCGACACCAAGGTCAAAATGGCCCGAAAAGAGTTTTTCCCGGACTTCAGCATCAATGCCGGCTATTTCAACCGGCGGGGCGATTTCAAGGATATGTGGAGCCTGGCATCGACAATTAACATCCCTCTTTATTACAAATCGAAACAGGAACCGGCTCTTTTGGAGGCAAAAGCAATCCTTACGCAAGCGAAGCAAGAGCTGGAAGCGGCAAAACTCATGATCACGGCAGCAATCAATGACAATATCTCGATGATCAAATCGGCCGATAAACTGATGGATCTTTACAAAAGCGGCCTGATTCCGAAAAACACCCAGGATGTGGAGTTGGCCCTTTCAGGATATGCCACCGGAAGGACGGAGGCGATCGTTGTCCTTTCCAGACTGAAGACCCTGCTGGAATATGAGACCCAGTACTGGACGCAGTTCACAGAAAGAGAAAAGGCCGTTGCCCGGGTCCATGCTATTGCAGACGGCTTGGACTCGAAGTCGGGAGGCGAAAAGAAATGAAATTTATCGCAATAATGGCCATCGTCAGCCTTCCTCTGATTCCCATAACACTCCATGCCCAGGGTCACGCAGGGCACTCAGCGCCACCGGCCGTCGAGAAGCCCAAAGAGGCAGCGCCTCAAACAAAGGCACCATCTCAAGGGCAACAGGATCAAGCGGTGCAGGAGGTTCCCCAGGTCGAGATCGCGCCGGAACTGCAACAGCGAATCGGCGTCAAGACCGTCAAGGCGGCCATCAAGCCCATTCAGAAGACCATCCGGACCGTGGGTCGAATCGAGATAGACGAGCGGAACCAAGCCACGGTCAATACAAAAATCGAAGGCTGGATTGAAAAGCTTTATGTGGATTACACCGGCCGATATGTAAAAAAGGGCGAACCTCTGGCAGAGATCTACAGCCCCGAACTCCTGGCCACACAGCAGGAATTCATCCATACGAAGAAATGGGCGGGAAAGCAGACGATTAAGGTTCCACAGGAAGGCCACGACCATGGTACCCAGGCAGAATTGCCTGAGCCGCTTTCGGGTTTGAAACAGATGCTGGAAAAAGATGCCACAGCCACCCTGGAGGCGGCAAGGCAACGGCTCCGCCTCTGGGACATCTCGGAGGAGCAGATCAAAAAGATCGAGCAGACGGGACAACCCGTCCGCACCCTCACCCTCTATAGCCCCGTCAGCGGCTATATCACCCAGAAAATGGCCGTCCAGGGGATGAAGGTTATGCCGGGAGAGAAACTCTTCGACGTAGCCGACTTTTCCCATGTCTGGATCGTCGCCGATATCTACGAATATGAATTATCAATCGTACGCGTGGGCCAGCCCGTGAAGGTCACCCTCAGCTATTTTCCGGGCCGCGTGTGGTCATCCCGGATCGATTATATCTATCCCGTCTTTTCTGCCGATACGCGAACGGCGAAGGTCCGTCTGACCCTCCCCAATCCGAGAGGACAGTTGAAGCCTCAGATGTTTACCAATGTGGAAATCCGGATCGACCTGGGGAGAAAGCTCACGATTCCTGATTCGGCCGTCATTGACACGGGCAAGGGACAGGTGGTCTATGTGGACCGGGGCAACGGCACCTTTGAACCCCGTGAGATCCAGACGGGGCTTAGGGCCGACGGCGCCGTGGAGGTCCTGCGCGGCCTGAAGGCGGGAGAAAAAGTGGCGTCTTCGGCCAATTTCCTGATCGATTCCGAGGCCCAGCTCAAAGGGGTGAAGCCCCTTTCCAAACCCTGAACAAAGTGAAAGGGTTCCCCCATGATCGCTAAAATCATCGAATTCAGCGCCCGGAATAAATTCGCAGTCTTTCTCATGATGACCCTGGCCCTGGTCTGGGGTTATTGGGCCTTGAAGAATACACCTCTCGACGCCCTTCCAGACCTGAGCGATACGCAAGTGATCATTTATACGGAATGGACGGGGCGTAGTCCCGATCTCGTCGAGGATCAGGTAACCTATCCCATCACATCGACTCTGCTCGCGGCCCCGAAGGTTCAGGCAGTCCGGGGGTTTTCCTTCCTGGGCAGTTCCTTTATCTACGTGATATTCGAGGAAGGGACCGATATTTACTGGGCGCGGAGCCGAATCCTGGAATACCTCCAGGCTGTGAAGAACAAGATTCCC
>PLMX01000169.1:0-5131 GCA_003142635.1 Syntrophaceae bacterium
GCCATGGCATTTCCCACACCATTGGTTGCATTGCCGCGAACGACGATGTGTGCCCCGGCGTTGAGCCATCCCACGTCATCGGATACAGGCCCGATTGCATCAATAAACGTGTTAGGGAATCCCATTGAGCCGAGTCGTTGTCCGGCTGTTCCCAATACCCTGATGAGTACGGATTCTTCTCCTGCCTTCCACAGGCGGCCGCCGATCCCGTGCTGGCCGTGCGCGATGATTTCTATAGACCGATGACCGTCAGTGACGGCTTTCTGGATGCGTTCTTCCAGGATCCTCGAATCGACCCGAATGCCTTTTTCCATTCCTGCAAAAACGATTTTTGCTTTCTTAGTCATGGACACTCCTTATCCCTACACCACATATCTTATGCTGAGACGCTCGGCAGCATGATGCTCGGCAATACCGATAGCATCAGACATACCAATGGGAAGCGAAGTGGAGCGACCCAGAGGAGCAACGATTTTTTTCAATTCCGTGTCAAAAGTCAAAAATACCTCGACGACTCGTTCGGCGACCTTCTCGGGATCGAGGCGTCGATCAACTCTCGGGTCCTGTGAGGTAATCCCCTTCGGGCAAATGCCGATGTTGCAGATATTGCAGCGATCGCTTTCAGAGCCAAGGCAGCCGGCCGCTGCCTGCATCATATACTTTCCTGTCTGAACGCCGCTTGCCCCCAACATGATCAGGGCCGCTGCATTGGCTGCGAGGTTGCCGCTCTTGCCAACGCCGCCCGCAGCGAAAAGAGGTATCTCGTTCTGTTTGCCGAGTTTGACGAGGTTGAGGTAGGCATCCCGGAGGTTGCTCGCGATGGGGTGGCCCATATGATTCATCGATACGTTGTATGCCGCACCAGTGCCGCCGTCTTCGCCGTCAATAGCCAGAGCACCCGCATATGGATTTCTCGTCAGGTTGTTGAGGACCGCGAGCGCCGTGCTTGTCCCGGAAATTTTAGGATATACCGGTACACGGAAACCCCATCCCATGTACATGGACTGGATCATTTTGGCGACCGATTCCTCGATGGAATATTTTGTCTGGTGGGTCGGCGGACTTGGCAGACTCACGCCGGGCGGCACGCCGCGAATTGCCGCGATCAGTTTGTTGACCTTGTACCACATAAGAAGACCGCCATCGCCCGGTTTGGCTCCCTGACCGTACTTGATCTCTATGGCGCAGGGATCTTCCTTCATCTCGGGCAGGGCATGAATAATCTCATCCCAGCCGAAATAGCCGCTCGCAATCTGGAGAATTACATATTTTAAGAATCGAGACCTGAGGAGGCGTGGAGGACATCCGCCCTCACCTGTACACATCCGTACAGGCATCCCCAGTTCTTCATTCAGATAGGCCACACCCATTTGCAGCCCCTCCCACATATTAGGGGACAAGGCGCCGAATGACATGCTGCCGATGATGAGTGGATAAATCTCTCGAACTGGAGGCGTCCAGCCGTTTTCCTGCGTCACCCGGAGCATTTCTTCAGGAGGCAGAATTCGCCCGAGAAGAGTCCTCAATTCGAATTCGTGGCGACCCGCGTCCAGTGCAGGGTCGGTCAGCATGGAAATACGTATAAACTTTATCTGATCTAAAATGACTCCGGGAACGTTGCGACGTCCGCCGCGACGCCTGGGAACACCTCCCACATTATTATGAAAGCGCAATTTGTCAATTTCTTCATTGTGAGCGGGTATAATGCAATTATTGGGGCATACAAGATTGCACATGCCGCAGCCGACGCAGGCATGGACCGGGTCAGTGCGCTGGTCGATACCGTGATAAACAGTAAACAGGTTGCCAGGTTTTTCCTCCAGCCCTATGGAGACGTTGATAGCCCGCTTCCTGTGGACACCCAGCTCAATTGCACGAACAGGGCAGACGGCCGTACACCTGCCACAGAGGGTGCACTTTTCTTTATCCCACAGGATAATCCAAGGAAGATCTTTTACACTTAGTGTGGATGGTGTAAGGCATCCCACTGGTTCCATATCTCCACCTCCCGTCGTTCCGGGCCGACTGTTACCGTGTCATATTTCATTGGTTGAAAATCCCGGCTTTTATCGCGGGCTGGTATCGTAGCATCCAGCCCACACATTTCAGAAGAAAAGGCATACATCCCCGGATGGCCCCCGGCAACTCCCGGCCGCAATTTCTTGCTGTCCTGAACCATGAAAAGGGTCTTGTCCGGCAGACAGCCCATAACGCAGTTGGGACCATCGATTATCAAGGGACGACAGGTCTGTTTTAACCTGCGCAGCCATTGACCGTCTGGATGCATCGCCAGCTCCCCATCCATTAATGGCGTAATCACATGCTTGTACATCGGAAGCCCCAGAGCCAGATGATTGACCGTGTAATGCAGTATATGGGTAAACGTTTCTGAATCCGATTGATAGCCGATGTAACCAGGGAACCCTCGCGACATGAGAAATTCCCTGATGGGGACGAAGGCCGTGTTCTCCCCGTTGGTCATCGTAGCCAAGCCCTGAATGAAAAAGGGATGGCACGCATAGATATTTATCGCATAGTTTGTATTTTGCCGTCCCTGGACAAGCATGGCCCGTGCCTGCAGCTCTTTCCGATCAAGCCCCAGATAATCCGCGATTGCCATGGGATCACCCACTTCTTTAATCATAATGACGTCAGGCCAGAAGCTGAAAATCATCATCGAACCGTCTTCTTCTCCCATCCGCCGCAACTGCAAGCGCATCATCATCAGGCGAAATTGAATCTCCGTCGCGTTGAGATCACGCCAGGCCGGCGGATATTCGTATGCCCGAATCAAATAGTAGTCTCGTTTAGGTGTACCTGGGGGCGGCTGTTTGTTCGGGCGAATAGATAGTTCATGCTTTACCAGAAAGTCGCATTCTGTCATAAAACGGTCCAGCGATTTAACGCCCTCATTGGTAAAAGTTCCTGACAGGATCGGTTCTGTTTTGAGTTTTTCAAAATCACCACCCAGATCGGTCATGAACATTCCCGTACCCGACCCGTCATGCCCTTCCTTCATGACGTCAATGGCGCGCAGAGCCACCATCGGGGAAAGTGGGTCTGAACTGGTAATGGCAAATAAACGGCACATACATTTTTCCTCTCTATTTATTCCGCAGAATTCTCAGATGAATGCGGAGATATTCTCTGTCGTTAAAAGCCTCCCTACATCTGAAAAAAATAAAGCCTTCCACTACACGCATTTTTGTGAAAAGTCAAATATGGAGTGCGCAAATTATATTCTGGGAGCTGGGACACGAGAAGATACTGAAGGTAAGATCGCATGTCGCTTCCGCTGTTATTAATTTATATCAAATCGCGAAGAAAAAACAAAGATGTGCTTTCTTGCTTATTAGCGATAAATTATGATGAATTAAATTATATTTCCTCTTTTTCCATCGAATTTACAGTTGCTACAGTTCTTCTCGGACGAAACTGCCAAGGGTCAATACCAAATTTCTGAATCTTATACTGCGTGATTCGTTTCGTGGTGCCCAGCAGCTTTGCTGCCTTGCTCTGATTTCCCCTCGTTTCCTTCAGGGCGTCGATAATGAGCGACCTCTCCTGACTTTCCACGACATTTTTCAATTTCCCCGGTTCTTTCTTCTCGCCATCTTTTATTTTTAGCTGCAGAGAGGGAGGGAGATGAATGTTTTCAATGGTATCTCCCGTTGCCACTAAGACAGCCCTTTCGATGCAGTTTTCCAGCTCTCTCACATTGCCTGGCCATTGATATGCCAGAAATGTTTCCAGCACCGAAGTGGAGATTCTATTAACCGGCTTGTTGAGCCCTTGCGCATATTTTAGCACAAAGTGATCTGCAAGCATTATTATATCGCTGCCCCGCTCGCGCAGGGTGGGCAAGTAGATAGGGAACACATTGAGCCGGTAGTACAAATCGCTGCGAAACCGCCCCGACGTAATATCCTGTTCAAGGTCTCGATTGGTAGCGGCTATTACGCGCACATTGACATTCACTACCCTCGATGAACCTAATGACTGGATCTGCTTATCCTGGAGGACACGCAATAACTTCGCCTGAGCCGCCGCTGACAATTCACCCACTTCATCAAGAACGATTGTCCCACCATGTGCTTCTTCAAATCGGCCCTTCCTGTTGTGTGAGGCTCCCGTGAATGCACCTTTTTCGTGTCCGAAGAGTTCGCTTTCTATCAGTGTATCCGGCATGGCAGCGCAATTTACGTAAATTAGAGGACTATCTTTTCGCGAACTGTTTATATGGACGGCCTGCGCTACCAACTCCTTACCGGTTCCTGTTTCTCCGTTTATCAATACCGTCGTGTTTGTATCGGCGACCTGAGCGATGAGTCCAAAAATCTCCTGCATGGCTCTAGAACTGCCAATGATGTCAACCGACGGCGCTTTTGTGCGGCCGACAATCATTCTCAAACGGCGGTTTTCCTCTTCGAGGGCACGGGTATGGACAGCTCTGGCAATAAGCTCGGCAACTGCTGAAAGCATAGCAAGCTCGCGATCGAGATTCTCAACAATACGCGCCACTTTATCTGCAGATATCACGCCAACGACCCTGGCGTCGTATATGATTGGCACGCATAGAAATGTAAGCTCGGATCGGTTCAGTGAGCGTCTTGCACCCGTGCGGTCCAAAAAGTGAGCCTCCTTTCCGAGATTGGCCACGGCCATGGGACGTCCAGTCTGCGCCACTCTTCCGGTAATGCCTTCACCAGGTTTATACATGACCTCAAGCCCCTGGATGTTGACATCATGTGCCACGTCGAGCCACGCCTCCCCTGTCTCCCGGTCGAGAAGCGATATCATGCCGCGCTTCATTCCCAGTCGCAGGCTCATCTCCTTTAAGACCTGCTCTAAGTGATCGCGCAATTCCTGAGGCTGTGCCAGAGTCTTGGCAATAGCGTGGAGGGTAGCAAGCTCCTCGTAATTATGTACGCTTAAGTCCTTAGCGCCAGTCTCACCAGCCTGTGACGGACTCCATATTTGCGTGGTCATAGAAGTTACAAAACTCCTTCCTCTTCTCTTAAAAACAAGCGTTACGCAATCATAGAACGGTGCAGTAGATTATTTGCTCAGTAAGACGGTTAATGCCAGGATATAATTCTTAGTCGTGATGTTTATTGAGCCACATAAAACA
>PLMX01000169.1:5191-9246 GCA_003142635.1 Syntrophaceae bacterium
TCCTGCTGGGGGAGGATCACTACGTTCTATCTATTATCTGTTCGTTGACTATCTATAGCCTATTTAATACAAAATTGCAACTTTAATTTTCATTTTTAGGACAACAATGTGACTAAAATCAAAAAAAGGCGCTCGCAATAATTCATGTACCGCTTGGCGCATATAGGGCTATATGCCTTCAGACTGTAATCTGAAGCCCCTCTGCCAAGTGCCGAGGGGCTTTTTTGAGAACTTCAGATGATAGAGAAATCTTAACGGCCTTCTGCTTCACTCTGTAGACGGGCATGACAGATGCGAAAAGGTAGTTGCCGCACTTAACAATGTTGCCTGCCACGCTTGAATCCATCCAAAATTTTGATGTCCGTAAAAAACAGAAGGGGATGCGATCGTAGATTTACCGGCAAGAAAGATATAAAGAAAGCAGGGCGCATGAGCTGCGCTCATTATCAGGATGACGGCTGTTTTTTTTCTTTTTTGGCAGCCGCTTCAATCTCAATCTTTTTCATCATGATCAAAATGGCCGCGATGGCTGCCTGAGTCATGCCCGGTATCCTTTCCGCCTGCCCAATAGTTGAAGGTTCTATCTTCATCAGCTTCATTTTTAATTCAGTGGAAAGTCCGGGTATACAGTCGTAATTCATGCCTTTGGTAATTCTCTTTCCCTCAACCTGTTTCATCCGTTCCACGGCCTCCTGCTGCCGCTTAATGTATCCTTCATATCTGGATTCTATACAGATTTGCTTCTTAACAAAGCTGTCCGCTATAGGCTCCCATCCCTCAAAAACCTTCAGATCATCATAGGATATTTCGCTTCTCTTCAAAAGCTGATAGAGTGAGACAGGATTCTTGATCGGAGGTGTTCCCATTGTCTGAAGAATATTATTGACCTTCTCATTGGGAAAAATCTTCAGGGCAGAGAGCCGGTGTATCCTATCGGTTATTTCACGAACCTTTTCCTGCAGGTGATCGTAGTGATTGCGCGGGATGAGCCCCAGGTCGTATCCCTTGGCCATGAGACGGATTGCAGCATTATCCTCGCGAAGGATCAGACGGTATTCTGCCCGAGACGTAAACATCCTGTATGGTTCATCGACACCCCTGGTGACAAGGTCATCGATCATGACTCCCATATAGGCCTCCGAGCGATCAAGGATGAAAGGGGCTCTCCCCTGTACAGCAAGCGCCGCATTTATGCCGGCCCATAACCCTTGCGCAGCCGCTTCTTCATAACCGGATGTGCCGTTGATTTGGCCGGCCAGATATAAGCCCGCGATTGGCTTCGTTTCCAAGGTCTGCCGAAGTTGCGTCGGTTGCACAAAGTCATACTCTATGGCGTATGCGGGACGCATAACTTCCGCATCCTCAAGACCGGGGACGCTGTGGATGATCAGCTCCTGAAGATCCTGGGGCATACTGTTTCCGAGGCCTTTGGCATAAACCTCTTCTGTCTCCAAACCTTCGAATTCCAGAACGACCGGATGCCTTTCCTTATCGGAGAATCGCATCACTTTGTCTTCGAGAGAGGGGCAGTAGCGCGCGCTGATCCCCTTTATGGCGCCGGAATAGAGCGGAGACGACATGATATTTTCCCTGATGAGGCTGTGTGTTTCTCTCGTCGTATATGAAAAAAACGAAGGAAGACGTTCTTCCCGCAGCTTCTCTGTAGTGAAGGAAAATGGCTCCGGTTCGGGGTCGCTATCCTGCCGTTCCAGCTTCGAAAAATCTATAGTTGACGCGCGCAACCTCGGGGGAGTGCCTGTCTTCATACGGCCCATTTCCAAACCGAGAGACCTGAGGGATTCTGCCAGACGAACGGATGCTGTTTCTCCCGCCCTCCCCGCCTGGTAGTGCACGCTTCCAATATGTATCAAGCCGTTGAGAAATGTTCCTGTTGTGACGATAATAGCCCTGCCGTGATAAAACACGCCAATATGATCTTTCACACCGATAGCCCTGCCGTCTTGGACGACAATGCGGTCAATGAGAGTCTGCCTGATATGAAGGTTTTTTTCCTTCTCCACTACAGCTTTCATGGCGAGCCTGTAGAGCTGTTTATCGCATTGGAACCGGGAGGATTGAACTGCCGGCCCTTTCGAGGCGTTGAGCAGACGGAAATGTACTGCCGTCTTGTCGGCGATCTTCCCCATCTCCCCGCCCAAGGCATCGACCTCCTTGACGAGCTGGCCTTTGGCAAGGCCTCCGATGGCAGGGTTACAGGACATGAGGGCAATAGAATCCAGATTGATATTGAACATGATCGTGGAGCAGCCCATCCGGGCTGCCGCTAAAGCGGCCTCGCAGCCGGCATGACCCGCGCCGACGACTATCACATCGTAATTTCTCGACGAATCTTTCATTTCTTAACCCGAGGCACTATCTTGTTAAAAGACACGAAGTCCGCCAACGATCTGTTGCACGCTGTCGAATCGCAATTGAGGTATTGCAGTTTTGCACATAATTTAATAATGTCAATTTAAAAATTACAACATAAAAGAGGCCTTCTTGCCCAAGCCATCGCTCTGGAACAACACAAAAAGATATTACGATCTAAAGAGTTTCTGGCTGAACCGTTTCGGGCGCAGGGTTTACAAGCTCCAGATCGATGCGGGATTCACCTGCCCCAATCGCGATGGCACTGTATCCAGAGGAGGATGCATGTACTGCGATGGTCGGGGTTCGCGGCTCAGGCAGATTGGTCCGCTTCCTTCCGTGGCAGAGCAGATCCGCCGGGGCAAGGAATATTATAAAAAGAACAGAAACGCGGGAAAGTTTATCGCTTATTTCCAGACATTCACCAATACATATGCACCAGTTGAGAAACTGAAAGAACTGTATGACGAGGCGCTGGCAGAAGAAGACGTCATCGGTCTTTCCGTTGGTACACGTCCGGATTGCGTACCCGATGGCATAACTTATCTTCTTCAAGACTATGCACGAAAAAGCCATGTATGGCTGGAATTGGGTCTTCAGTCGATACATGATAGGACTCTGCGGCTTATCAACAGGGGACACTCAGCCGCTGCCTTCCTTGACGCAGTGCACAGGCTATCCGGAACTGACATACATATTTGCACGCATATCATTGTCGGCCTGCCGGGTGAAACGCGGGAAGATATCTTGGAGACAGCAGGGGCGATTGCGACCCTCCCGATTCATGGGATCAAAATACACGCACTCCTGGCCCTCAAAGGAACCGTCGTTGGTGATCTCTATGAAAAAGGGGAAATGGCCATGCTTAGCAGGGACGATTATGTGAGAACGGTGAGCGACATTCTGGAAATTCTTCCGCCCGAGATGGTCATTCAACGGCTGACTGCGGATGGTTACCGGGATATATTTCTCGGGCCCAGGTGGGCCGTCAATAAGATGGAAGTCATAAATGCCATAGACAAGGAACTTGATAGAAGGAATACATATCAGGGAGTTAATTGTGTAAGAAATATCTGATCTGCCGAGGCTGCAGACGATGAGCAGGAAGCGCTGGATGTCGCGGCATATGTATTGCGTATTTAGAGAAAATTTGATTTAGTGTATATTGAGAGCGCAAGAAACTTATCAACATTATAATTGAGGTAAGACCCGTTTGGGTGGAACATCATGATAGGAATTATCGATTATCAGGCTGGAAATCTGACCAGTGTAGCGCGGGCACTTCGTTATTTAGGAAAGCCTTGCCGGGTCAGTGATGATCCCAAAGTACTGAAGCAGGCCGATCGTATAATCTTTCCCGGAGTTGGTGCCGCAGGTGAAGCAATGGCCAATCTGCGACAGAAACAGCTGGATCGGTGGATACCTGAATGGGTAGGGGAAGGAAAGCCCATGTTGGGCATCTGTCTCGGAACGCAGGTTATTTTCGAGTACAGCGAAGAGAATGATACGAAATGCCTCGGAATCATCCCAGGCGCCGTCAAGCGATTCCCAAATAACCTACAGGAAGACTGTATGCCCCTGAAGATTCCCCACATGGGATGGAACCATGTAGCCTTTCAAAATGATCACCCCGTTTTTCGGGATATTACCGATGAAGCTCAATTCTATTTTGTCCACTCCTATTA
>PLMX01000241.1 GCA_003142635.1 Syntrophaceae bacterium
ATTAGTGAAACGTTATACTAGACTAACCACGAATACGGCCATTCCTGAAACCATTGCTATGACGGCTTTACGTTTTTGGGTATTGATTATCTCTCGTATCTTCATAGTCCTCATATGATATTGTCCTGTCAGCGAAATTATATCATCCCAAGAAGCATTACACGAATAAGGTAAACAAACCAGATAGCAACTACCATACCAAATTATTGCTCATAGCAAAGCGTAAACAGGGATTATTATTTTTGTCTTTGATTATCATCTGTTAAACATCGATACGTATTAGTCGAGCTGCTCATATCTGAGAACGCCTAAACTAAAATCAGAAATTTTCACCAATTGTCCGTCAATTTCGCATGATTCAAAGAAAGCCATCCTGCAAGGACCCATGCCGTCCGGGACATATCTTTTTGCGGGAGCGGAGCCGAATCTGTCCGGCAGCACAGTGAAACCCCATGAAAAGTGCTGTGGACTGGGTATTGAGATATATGATAGAAAGCAGAATACATGATATTGTTAAAAATAAACGTTAGGAGAATGTTTTATGTTTCAAAATATTCCGATGGCAGAGAAAGAATTGATTTATATGGGGCTGAAGAAATTAGTTTCTGCAAATACCGGGCAGGGTTTTCGTAACGGAGATCAGGGACATCATGTCTATGTCCTGGGCAGCAAGGGTAATTTGCCTGAAACTGAACCTGATTTTCCGGGGAAGCATGTGCTATTCAAGATGCTGAGAGAACTGAGCGACGATTTTAAAGCTAAAGGCCATACGGGTGAAGCCTGGTGGTATGACTTTTCCTCATGGGGAAATTTCTGTAAATTTGCATTGGAAAGTTTCAAGAAGTGTGAAGGTAAGAGATCGGGCGTGTGAATGGTCGGGTGTTATAAGAACAGGAAAGCCCCAAGCGATTGAACTGACAGTATCCGCTTCGGGCTTTCCTTAGAACAACCTCTCTGCGAATGAGAGAAAAACGGAGGCAGGAAGCTATAATTAAAATACGTTTTTGCCGCTTATTTCTTAGTATCCCTTCGTGTTACCGACAAGCAACGCGTATCAAAAGCAAATCTGCACAATGGGGGGCAAATTTAAAACCAGCTAAGAGAAATTGGGTGGGTCGCCGGTTCTTACTGCATTTTCACCTTAACATCCGGTTGCCATTTCGTGATGGCTGAAGTATAAGAAACATCACCTTGTTCATTAAATAGGGGGTATTTCCATGCAAGCCATGCCTATAAGAATCTTCCTTATCCTGGGTATACTTATTTTAATCTTTCCGTCTTCATTGATTGCCAAACGTATACAACCGCCGCCTGATATCGAGAAGGAGTCGCCCTCGCCGACAGAAATCCCCAAGCCCAATGCCGGCAAGAGTGAGTCGGCAGAAGTCTTACCCGGATCGATTGCCGCCCCGGAGCGGCGGACAGCCCTTGTCATCGGCAACAGCGCCTACAGCTCCGGTCCCTTGAAGAATCCTGTCAACGATGCGGCAGACATGGCCGCCTTGCTGAAGAAACTCGGCTTTACCGTTACGCTCAAGAGAAACGCCAAGTTGCAGGAAATGGACGACGCAGTTGAGGCGTTTGGCAACCGGCTGAAGAGAGGCGGCGTGGGTTTGTTTTACTATGCCGGACATGGCGTTCAGATTAATGGGACGAATTACCTGCTGCCGATTGGTGCAAAAATAAACAAGGAAGCGGACATCAAATATCAGGCTGTCGACGCCAATAAGATCCTCGATGAAATGGCCACCGCCAACAATGGCCTGAATATTGTCATGCTCGATGCCTGCAGGGACAACCCTTTTGCCCGCAGCTTCCGAAGCGCCTCAAGGGGCCTGGCCATCGTCAGCAGCGCTCCCTCGGGTACTTTCATTTCCTATTCCACCAGTCCCGGAAACGTGGCCCGTGACGGTGAAGGACGCAACAGCCCTTATACGGCGGCGTTGATCAAGTTTATGCAGGAACCTGGACTAACCATAAGTGACGTTCTTATTAAAGTGCGAACGAAGTTAAAGAAGGAAACGGGCCAGGTACCCTGGGAGTTATCCTCGTTGGAGGGGAAGTTCTATTTTGTGCCTGATTCGGCGACAAAAGAAGTGCCGGGAAAGCAGACGCAGAAGGAAGATGTGGAAAGACCATCTGCCCCGGTTCAGCCCCCGGAGCGTTCATCCTTTGAAGATCTTAAAAGGATGATGGAAGAAAGACGGGAGAAAGAAAGCCAGTGGGTTAAGGATTTTGAGGACGCAAAGAAGATTGAAAATGAAAGCTCGAATATGTCCGAGAAGATTCAGGTGTGGCAACAATTCATGGCAACCCTGCCTGATGAGCGCACGGCCAAAGGTGATGAGATTCGGAAATATGCGAGCACTCGGATAGAAAAGTTGGAACGACTCAGGGCAATGGGTAAAACTCTGCCGAAGGAAATCAGGAACGACGGTCGATTCATTTCATATGACGACGGTACGGTCCTGGATACAAAGACAAATCTGATGTGGGCGGCGCAGGACAACGGGGGCAGTATCAAAGATTGGGCGGCAGCAAAGTCCTATTGCGAGAATTTTCGCGGGGGTGAGCATACGGACTGGCGAATGCCGACGATAGCTGAACTGGGAGCGTTGTCCGACAAGAGTAAGACGTATCGTTCTGATTGTGGTTATAATGTCCATTTAACGGCATTGATTCATCTTACCTGTTGGTGGGTTTGGTCTTCCGATTCCCGATACCTTCAGTACTATGGTGATGAGGTCGATCCTCAGGGGGTGCACAAGTATAGCCGCGCGCTCCCGGTGCGTTCCGCCGAATAGGTTATGCGGTCATTCGGACTTATAGCGGCATTGAGCGAGCATGAGCGCTTTGTGCCAAAAACCTGCTACGACAAAACTCCCGTAGCAAGATACCCTACGATGATACAAGAGAGTGTGAGTGCGTGGACTTTTATTGTGGCAAGGTTCGCGGGCGCCATTCTTATTTTATCCATGTAGTTCTTATTCAGTATGCGAAACGCATCGTATGCAACCGGCAATGTAAGAAGCGCAAGGAGGACACCGAATGAGGTGAGTCCCAAGGAAGCCGAGAGGAACACGGTAGCGTAAGCGCAAACGAGTCCCGCAACATACAATATTACCCCCTGCTTTTTCCCGAGACGGGCAACGAGGTTGAGCTTGCCTGCTTCACGATCCTCCTCATAATCGGGTATCTCGTTGATGACGATCATGGACCACATGAGGAAGCCGGGGACAAAGGAAATGATAAAGGGTTCCCAGGCAATCGTTTGTGTTTGCACATAGAATGCACCGAGACAGATAACGGGGCCGAAATTGATGAGCAGGCTCAATTCGCCGAAGCCCCGGTAGCCGTACCTGATGGGCGGCATGGTGTAAAAAACGGAAGAGAAAACGCCAATAGCGGCGAATAAGAGCACCGGCCAGCCGACCAGGACGGTCAGGCAGATAGCTATGGCAACCCCGATGAGATAACAAACAATCGCTGCCGCCAGCACGTATTCTGCGGAAAGGAGACCACCCGTCAGAACACCGCTCCCCCCTGTATAAGGATTCTTCTCCTCACCGTGTGAACGATCCACAGCATGGAGATAATCAAAGACGTCATCGATCATGTTGAGGCCTATGTGGTGCACCGTCACACCGATGATGACCATGACAAAATACAATAAATTGAATTTTCCTAATGCCGCCCATGCAATGACACTTCCCAAGAGGGCGGGGAAGATGCTCGTGGGCACGTAATGCAGGCGGAACGCCTGAATCCATGTGCCGACGCTGCCCAAGGGCTTTCCGTCTTTCCGTACGAGCTTCATTTTTAACGGCATCGCAGGCACCTCATCTCGATTAAAGCGTTTTACAATGTCTCTTATAATTAATGGTAAAGTAATCATGTAGTTTTTCAATACATATTTTACAAAAACATCAGTTAAGGCATTATGCAGGGATAAATCAGCGATTTCCCTATTGCTGATTTTTCTATTTTTAATAAAGATAATTTGCTACATAATAATAAGATTCATCAATACTCCTGGATATGTCGCTTTTCCTGAGCGGCTTCGCGTTTTCAGGTAAATTAAATTTCGTGCATAGGATTCCCATCTTTTTATAATTCTCAAACAGGGACAGCATCTAATTATGAGGACAAAGACGATGACGAAAACAAGAACAGCGGCTGTAAAGACATTGACGAGACGCCCGGCATGGAAGGCTCTCGCAGAGCATTACAAAAAGATCGGCAATGTACATCTGCGATCGCTATTTGCCGATGATCCCCGCCGCGGCGCGCGCCTGACGGCGGAAGCCGCCGGCCTTTACTTAGACTACTCTAAGAACCGTATCACCGATGAGACGATAAGGCTGCTCGTGAATCTCGCCCGTGAGTGCAACCTCCGTGAGTGCATCGAATCCATGTTTGAAGGCCGGAAGATCAACGTCACGGAAGGCCGCGCAGTTCTTCATATCGCCCTGCGGGCGCCGAGGAGCGAGAAGATTGTGGTCGACGGCGTCGATATCGTGCCGCAGGTGCACGCGGTTCTTGACAAGATGGCTGTCTTTTCGGAGCGGGTGCGAAACGGCGAGTGGCTGGGATACACCGGGAAGCCCGTCCACTGTATCGTCAACGTCGGCATTGGCGGTTCCGATCTCGGCCCTGTCATGGCCTACGAGGCGCTCAAGCATTACAGCAAAAGGGCGTTGACCTTCCGTTTCGTATCGAACGTCGATGGCACGGACTTCGAGGAGGCCACCCGGGATCTCAACCCGGAAGAGACGCTCTTTATCATTTCTTCAAAAACCTTCACGACACTGGAGACCATGGCCAATGCGCATACCGCGCGCGCGTGGGCACTCTCGGCCCTGCATCATCAGGGAGCTGTGGCCCGCCACTTCGTGGCCGTTTCGACGAACGCCTCCGAGGTGGCGAAGTTCGGCATCGACACGGAGAATATGTTCGGGTTCTGGGACTGGGTGGGCGGCCGCTACTCCATGGACTCGGCCATCGGCCTTTCGACCATGACAGCCATCGGCCCGGAAAACTTCCGGGCGATGTTAGTCGGCTTCCGCGCGATGGATGAGCACTTCCGCACCGCGCCGTTTGAGAAGAACCTGCCGGTGCTCATGGCGCTCCTCTCTCTCTGGTACAATGACTTCTTCGGCGCTGAGACCGTTGCCGTCCTGCCCTATGACCAGTACCTCAAGCGCTTCCCCGCCTACCTCCAGCAGCTGGCGATGGAGAGCAACGGCAAGCGCGTGACGGTGGGAGGCGCCGCCGTCAACTATCAGACGGGACCTGTCTACTGGGGCGAGCCGGGTACGAACGGCCAGCATTCCTTCTACCAGCTAATCCATCAGGGAACGAAACTGATCCCGTGCGACTTTATCGGATTCTGCAGGACATTGAATCCCATCGGCCGGCATCACGAAGTGCTCATGGCGAATCTGTTTGCCCAGACCGAAGCGCTGGCCTTCGGAAAGACGGAGGACGAGGTCAGAGCCGAAGGCACGGCGGAAGGGCTGGCGCCGCATCGCGTTTTCGAGGGCAACCGTCCGACCAACACCATTCTCGCAGAAAGGCTCACTCCGGAGACGCTCGGCAAGCTGATTGCGCTCTATGAACACAGCGTCTTCGTCCAGGGATCAATATGGCAGATTGATTCCTTCGACCAATGGGGCGTCGAGCTCGGCAAGGTCCTGGCAACAAGGATCATCCCTGAGCTGGAAAGCGTCGCTGAGCCGCGACTCAAGCACGACAGTTCGACGAACAATCTCATCCGGCACTATCGCAAACTCAAAGGAGGGCGGTCATGACCGCGAAAGCGAATCCAATGGCGGGGAAGCCTGCGGAACCTTCGATGCTCGTTAACGTGACCAAACTTATTACGGCGTACTACGCGGAGAAGCCCGACCCGTCTATCCCTGCGCAGCTGGTCGCGTTCGGGACATCGGGACATCGCGGTTCGCCGTTCGAAAAATCCTTCAACGAAGCGCATATCCTCGCCGTTACACAAGCCATATGTCTGTACCGCAAACAACACAAGATCAACGGCCCGCTATTTATCGGCATAGATACCCACGCGCTCTCCGTGCCGGCCTTTCAGACCGCCCTGGAGGTGTTTGCGGCAAACCGCGTAGACGTCATGATTGCAGAAGGAAATGAATACACACCGACGCCAACCATTTCTCATGCGATTCTCACATACAACCGCGGACGCAAAAAAGGCCTTGCCGACGGCATTGTCATCACACCATCGCATAATCCTCCTGAAGACGGCGGCTTCAAATACAATCCTCCGGAAGGCGGGCCGGCGGAGCCCGTTGTCACGGGCTGGATAGAGACAAAGGCAAACGAGTTTCTCGCAAACAGCCTCGCGGGTGTTAAACGAGTTACATTTGAAAAGGCATTTCGCGCTTCCACGACACACCGGCACGATTATATTCGAGCGTACGTCGACGACCTCGGAAACGTAATTGACATGGACGCTATTCGCGGCGCCAAGATCAGCATGGGCGTGGACCCTCTTGGCGGCGCCGGAGTCAATTACTGGAGGCCGATTGCGGAGCGCTATGGATTGGACATCACCATTGTCAATGACGCCGTTGATCCGACCTTCCGCTTCATGACGCTCGACTGGGACGGCCGCATCCGCATGGACCCGTCGTCTCATTACGCGATGCAGCGGCTGATCGGTTTGAAAGACCGCTTCGACGTTGCTTTCGCGTGCGATACGGACCATGACCGGCACGGGGTTGTTACGCGGAGCGCGGGGCTGCTTCCGGCCAATCACTATCTTTCGGCCATGGTGCATTATCTTTTCCAGCACCGGCCCGGATGGCGGGCGGATGCAGCCGTAGGAAAGACGCTGGTGAGCAGTGAGATGATCGACCGCGTTACCGCAAAGCTCGGGAGGAAGCTTTACGAAACACCCGTTGGCTTCAAGTGGTTCGTGGACGGTCTGCTCGACGGCTCGCTTGGTTTCGGCGGCGAAGAGAGCGCGGGGGCGTCGTTCGTCCGTCTGGATGGCAGTGTCTGGACGACGGACAAGGACGGAATCGT
>PLMX01000076.1 GCA_003142635.1 Syntrophaceae bacterium
ATGACGGAGGGAGATATCTTTGGAGAGATCGCCCTTCTGACCGGTGAACCGCGCACTGCCAACGTCAAAGCAATTACGGATGTGCGCGTGATCGAGTTGAGTCGTGACATTTTTGATGAGTTGAGAAGGCGTTATCAGGGATTGAATAGCGCCTTCTTTCGCTTGCTGGCGCAACGGCTGGTGAAAAAGGACATCATTCAGCAGGTTAAAGATNNTGGGTCAAAGATATAAATAGGACAATCGCACAACTGGCAAACAGCGACGCAAATGTTTTAATTCTCGGAGAAAGAGGCAGTGGCAGGTTTCTGGCGGCAAGGTTGATACATTATCACAACGGAGAAACAGCACGGCCGCTCCTTCACCTCACGTGCGACAATCCGCCGCCGATACAGCGGGATGCCCGGGAAGGCCGCCTCGCAACGAGGGACGAAGTGCACCTGGAAATCGCTCAGGAGTCGGCCCTGTTCGGACACGGGCCCGGAGTTGCCAGCTATGCCAGCGTGCTTCGACGGGGCTACCTGGAGATTGCCGATGGCGGAACCCTGATTCTGGAAAACGTGGAACATCTCGCTCCCAGGATTCAGAGACTACTCGCGCATTACCTTATGGAGCATCGATTTACGAGGAAAGGCGAAACCGACAGCCTCACGAGCAGGGTACGCATCATTGCAACTACGGGTGATGATCGGAATCGGGGATTGGAGGCAGGCCTCATCCCAGAATTCCTCACCCTCTTGAGCAGTGCAGTCGTCCGATTGAAGCCGTTGCGGGATAGAAAAAAGGATATTCCGCTTATCGCTGAGAGCCTCCTCGACGGATTTAACAAGAAGTTCAACAAAAATGTCACGAGGTTTTCGAACGACGCGTTAAACGCCCTGGTGGACCATGACTGGCCCCTGAACGTCGACGAACTGCAACAGGTAATTGAGCGGGCAGTTGCCATCACCGAGGGGAAGCAAATTACAGACCGGCAGATTTTTGTTAATTTCCCAGCCTTCTCGACCACCGGAAAAATAAACCTCCTGAGAATTCCCTTCCTCGACACTCTTGTCCATCATCGCTTCGTTCCCTCGGGTCTCCAGTTCCTCACTGTCCCGTTCATGATAGGTATAATCCTCTATACACTCCTCGGGCCCGAAAAGAACAATCTGGCAAATCTTCTCGTCTGGTCCGTATGGTGGCCTTTTATGATATTCTCCATCGCCGTGAGCGCGCGGAGCTGGTGCGGATACTGTCCCTTGCCGGTAATTGCCAACGGCATTAATTCCAATCGGACAATATTTATGACGATCCCCGCCTTTCTGACCAGACATGGTATATGGATTGGGATCATTGGCTTCGTCGTCATATTCATGATGGAACATGCAAGTCACATGTTCACCGAAGCGCGGGCGACCAGCGGCCTTCTTCTCACAATCCTCGGCGGAGCAGTCATCACCACCTCTCTCTTCGGCAGGCGCTCCTGGTGCAAGCACATCTGTCCCCTCGGGAAAGTGGTCGGTCATTTTGCTGCACTTTCCCTGGTGGAGTTGGGAAGCAACAGCAATGTCTGTTCAAGTCAATGCACTACACAGGATTGTGTGAAAGACAAAAACTGCCCCATGGGCATCCATCCGTCAGCCGCTAAGGCAACAAAAGACTGTGTCCTCTGCCTCTCCTGCCTCAAGAGCTGCACCCATAAATCCGTACGCATCGATGCGCGTCTTCCCTGGCAGGAAATGATGGCGAGAGAAAAATGGGAAGTGCCCGGCGCCATGTTCACAATCCTGATTGTTGGTTCTGTTCTTGCCGTAAAGCTGCCTTCCTTAATACCTCTCGACAGGTACGCGACGGAATATCCGGTCCTCTTCCAGGGGGCGGGAACATTTATCAGGGATGCCGCGCTCCCCTGCCTTATTCTCACATTGTTTACAGCACTGGCTATAGTGGCGTCGGGATTTCCAAGAAACAAAGGATGGCGGGAGCATTTTGTTCACGTCGGGCACGTCTACCTGTTTCTCGCCTTTGCAGGATTTCTGAACATCTATTTCCATGAGTTCGTTTACAACGGGCACAACCTGCTTCCGTGGTTGATTGATATAGCAGGCCTTGGCGGCGTCATCCCCGCTGACGCAGTTACGCCGAACCTGGGGACGCTGAAAGCGCTTATTCCTTTGATCACTTTGTCAGGCGCTATCCTTTCTCTTTTCATGTTGAAGTCCATAGCCGCCAAATATTCACTGCCTAAAATAATCTACAGAGAGCACCTTTTGATTCTCTCTCTCACGTCACTGATATTTCTACTTGTCTTTTAGGAAACGGCAAGAAGCATCTACTCTGCCTCAATCTTCAAGAGCACACCTTCCTTCGTGCACTTACCATTCTTCAGCGATGAAGCCGGCCCGGCGATAAAAAAAGATCAGAACCAGGGCCATGAGCCCATCGCCCACGGCCGCGGCGAGAATGATCGGCGGCCACGCGGCGAGATGCGCATGGGAGACAAGAAACAGAAAGGCCAGGGCCTTTGTGGCTATTATGACCTTAACGAAGTAATGGTACCTCTTCATGTCCCTAAGGATGGCAAGATTAAAAAGTCCGAGACAGAAAAGGAATAGCCCCGCTTGCCGGACATAGAAAAAATTCTCGATGTCTGCCGAGAAAAAAAACCGGTAGAACAACTCCGTAAAAAAGAAAATGAAAATGCCCAGGAACAAACTGTGCAACCCTACAAGTAAGACGAGTACAGAGAGATGCTGTATTTTCCTTGGTGCGGAAGATATTTCTTTAAAAACATTTCTTATCACCTCAAATATCACTATGTCCTACCTCCCGGTTAAATTTAATCATTCATCTCACTTCTATTCAAAGCCGCACCAGTTAGTTATATTGTCCACAAGTTCTCGAGTACTCTCCAATTTATTTGCCGGAAAATCCCAATCGGGAAAACCGACTGCGATAGCGGCCAATATCCGTTTGCTCTCCGGTATGCCGGCATATTGCCTCAGCACCTCCGGATACATAACGCCCTGGTACTCGATGCAGGTACCCAGGCCATAGTTTAATGCAGTGAGGCAAATGGTTTGCATAACAGCACCAATATCCATTAGAGGTCCCTCTTCCGATAATAATCGATCTGCAGACACAATAATGGCTACGGGCGCATCGAAGAAACGAAAGCCTCTTTCTAACCACTGCACTCTCTTTTCCATGTCATCTCTTGGAATCGCCATCAGTTGAAACAGTTGTTTGGTAAGTTCCACTCGTCGCTTCTGATAAACGGTGTCTGGGTTGGATATCGCAAAGCTGATTTCCGGATTGGGAGGTGTCCCGGACCTAAGATGTTCAGCATTAGCCTGCTTGACTTTTTCTAAAACCTCTCCGGCAAGAACAAAGAACTCCCACGGTTGCGTATTTGTCCCTGAGGGAGCACGGGTAGCAATTTCCAAAATTTCCTTGATGATCTCTTTCTTGATGGGATCGGGCTTGAAGGCTCTAATGCTTCTTCTTGCCCTTATGGCTTCCACAATTTCCACTTGTCATTCCTTTCACAATATTGTTCAAGATAATGTTGCCAGAGTCTTCTCCGTTCGCTCCACCCAGCCGACGGCACCGCACTCCCTACAAAACTTTCTCGTTTCGGGATTCTCTGCCTGACACTTGTTACACTTTACCATTACACCTCACCTTTTTTGACTGCCTTCAAGAATCCAATGAATAGACGCACAAAGATCAGGTCTACAATACCGCACAACGCAAGCAGAAGATGAAAGTTGCCAATTAAGTAATGATACACCAGCACCAGGCAAGCAAGCGTCTTGGCGATGATACCGAGCCTGACAATGTCGTGATTCTTATAAATGTCTTTTGAAACCCAGTAGTAACCAACACCTAATGCAAACACCAAAGCCATGGCTAATTGCATGACGCCTGGATAGTTCAGCGGTTGCATGTTGAGCCAGGCAAAAATGGGGACACTCCAGAAGAAGAACAATACGCCTGCTCCCCAGTTCCAGAATGCACCAATAATGAAGAGCCATTTGTAGTATCCTTTTCGATGCATGGTTTGCTTCTTGTGTTGGAAAGATTATCTGACCCATTCATCCCAAAGCTGCTAAAGCTTCTCTGGCCTGTTTCAGAAACACCTCCGCCTCACATTCCTCAAAGAGTTGGATGGCGTCTGTGATGTATTTGCGGGCTTCGTCAGTTTTGCCCTTTATCTTGTGGAGTTGTCCTAAATCGAAATAGGACTGCGCCAGAATACCTGTTGCTCCAATTTCTTTTGCAACTTCGATAGCTTTATTGAAATACCCCTCAGCCTTCTTGTCAGCAAATGGGACTGTTTTAATTAGAAAGCCAATGTTTTTTACCAGGAAGGAGAAACTTTTCTTGCCGTCCCCCTGAATCATCTTAAGATAGACCTTTCCAAGTAAATTATTTGTCATTGCATATTTGTGTCGATACCCCATTTTGTCCATCATTTCTAAGAGATCTTCAACCATCTTCATTCCCTGGTTCAAATTGCCCTTCGAAAGGGTTACCATTGCAAGAAGTGTCTTTGCGGTTTGTTCCACAAATGCATAGCCAAATTCTTCAGTAAAGCGCAGGACGTCTTTAAGCATTTCCTCAGCGTCCCCCAACTGACCTATTGATAAGTAACAAAAGCCAAGCACAGTCTTTGCGTTGCAGGTAAACACGGGCTCCAGCGAAACCTGAATGGCTTTTTGGGAATAGTCAATGGCTTTTGGGAAATTACCTGTAGTGTGATAACCCGCTGCAAGGTGCATGTATCCCATCGTCATGCATCGAATGTTTGAATGTCTTTGGCCATAATCCAGGATGGTCTGTCCGCCCTTAATTACTATGTCAGATGATCCCTTATACCAATGGGCCCAATTTCCTGCAGACCAGGCGAGTCGAAAGAGATCGGCGTCGGACTCATAAATCCATGAAATTCTTTTCGCCTTTTCACCGTTCATAATGGCTTCGTCCAAGAGGCCTAATTCCCCGCAGGTCCAGGCACTAAAAGCGGATGCATATGCTACGATTTTTTGATTATCTATTTTTTCACCGATCTCGAGAGCTTTACGCTGGTATTGATAGGCATCCTTACATTTGCCGTTGCGATCCAAAGCATAGCCATGCCAGGCGTAGAACATTCCGAGTCTTTCATTATCGCCGACAGATTCTGCCAACTTTTCATTGTTTTGCAAGACTTCTAACGATCCCTTGTAATCTCCACGAATAGTAAAGACATGTCCCCATTGAAGGATTAGATCAATGAGCAGGGCATCTTGATATTTTGAACGGTTTGGATAGATTGAGAATATATCGAAGGCTTCCTTGTAGTATTGATGAGCTTCCTCAATAGCATATCGATCACGGCTTTTTTCAGCCGATTTCATTAGATAAGCCACGGCCTTCAGGAGCGACTGGCCCCGTTTGAAGTGATAGGCGAGAGCTTCGTAGAACTCCGTAAGCCGATCCTGAAAGAGTTCCTCCATGACCTGTCCGATCTTCTCATGGATGGTCTGACGCTCCTTCTTAAGGAGGCCGTTGTAAACCACTTCCTGAGTGAGGGCGTGTTTGAATATGTATTCCAGTTCTGGCTGCAGTGATCTTGTTCTGATGAGGTCCAGTCTCTCCAGTCCAATCAAGCTCCTGTCAATCTCGTCCTTGAGTTCGGTAATCCGCTTGAGAATATCATAGAGAAAAGCCCTGCCAGTGATCCTCCCCCAGCAGGA
>PLMX01000003.1 GCA_003142635.1 Syntrophaceae bacterium
ATGATTTAGAAATGGAATTACATCGGCCGGTGACTGTGTAGCGGTTTGTTTTTGATCTGTTTGATATGAAATTGTTTCTGTTGTAAGCGTCACGCCGTTTTCCGGGATGTCGTAGACTAGGCGTTTTATCCAGCCTTTGGATACGGAGTGCGGCCAGATAATATATTTCTCCGGTTTTTCTCTCAGGAATACCTTTTTCGTGTAGGTTTTGACCGATTCCTTCAACACCATGCCGCCTTTGTTTCTAATGTCGTCACGGTGCAATTCATAGCAATTACGATCATGTAAACCAAAATACCAGAAATCGTAATCGTCGCATTCCGGTACGTCTTCCGTATAGATATCGAAATGAACATGCCACTCTTTCATCGGGCATATTAAGTCTTCCCAGCCGTTGGCAGTTTCAAACGGCGGTTGCTCCCCTGCCATCATCTTGGGATGCAATACCCGGGATTTGAATTTTATGCCGCAGTAGTTTTCAAAATCCTCAAGAGTGTTGGTTGTCCCCAATAAACCGTCATATTTCTTGTTGCCGGCAAGGGTTTGCTTTAATACATCCATGGAAGTGGCTCTTATCTCCTTATATTTTACGTTCAGCTCGTCATCATTCGCATAATCGCTCCAGTGCTTTTCGCTGGTCAATCTTGTATAGAGATGCCAGGTTACCCACTTATGGGGGTGAAACACCCGGTAACCGTGCGTGAACAACCGCAACGAATGCAGAATCTCCTCGCCGGAAAAATACACATCTTTGTTGTATGGCACTTCTTCGCACACTTTCCCGATCGTGAATAGAAACCCGGCTGATATGAAGCACCCTTTATAGGGTGAATTTATCTTATCACTGTTCGGTATCGCGCCACTTTTGAATAACGGAACGAAACCGGCGTAAAACTCCTTTACAATCATCGTGCGTGGAGACAATTTAGCAAACAGGATTTTGCCATCCGCGAGATATTTAAATTCGGGCGGATATCCGGTTAATACGGCTTTGGGGTGGCTGCATTGCCGCCACTGGTCAATCAACTGAACATCCCACCCCTCTTCGAACCGGTGGTGAGAGTCAATCTGAAGGGTAAAGTCTTCTGATCGATACAAACCATTGCAGATATTTCGTGCCCAACCCACCCCCCTCGACTCTCTCCAGTCCACCGCGCGAATACGGAATCTCCTGTCTCCATCATACGGAGAAATCCTTTCATCTTCCGTTTTTTGCCAGCAAATACCGAAACGCAACCTTTCGGAAAGGAACTTTTCTGCAGGCAATCCCCCACGGTATTGATCAGTTCAGGATCTTTATACGATGCGATCTGGATAAAAATGGTTTCCATGAAAAGACTTGCTCCAAATGTGCAGTTTGACTGAACGGTCAGGGACCTGCTTTTGCATGAAGTTGAAGATAAGAGAAACTTCCTTGTGTGTCAAGGAGATTCAATCACACTGGCGAGCACGCGCTCCCCTGTTCCCATCCAATCCGATCCTGAAAAATTGATCTCGCTGCCGATCAATTTTTTTACATTTCTTCGCCTATCTTTTTTGCCTCATACGGGAAGACAAAAAAAATAAAAAACCTTGTACCAAGGTAGAATAGACAACGGGAAATAAAGATGTAATCTGGGGCCGCGTAAGAGATTACAAACCCAATTCAAAAATATAAGGAGGATTCAACATGGCTAATTCCAATTTGCATTCATGTTGACACTGTGATATATACTCGTCATGGAGGTGTGCCATGGCGAGACAGATTCAAGTCAGTGCTGAAGACATACAAAGAGCCAAGCAGTTACGTGATCAAGCCACAACGATAGCAGAGTATCGTAAGGCCCTTTGTGTGATACTGCCTGCGGAGCTTAGCATTGATGCCGACCAGACTGCGGAGTTGCTCGGTACGAGCCGCCGGACTGTTTTCCGTGATCGTGGCCGTATTCGCAGTCAATACGACACTCCAAAAAACTTATGGGGTGGCCGCCGGCATTGTTCTATGACCATCGAAGAGGAACGTGAGTTCCTTGCTCATTGGATAGATAAGGCAATCATTGGCGGAGTCTTGACGGTTCCGCCCATTCATGCGGCCTTGGTGAAACGTTTGGGTCGTGACATCCCCATGTCAACGACTTATCGGTTATTGGCGCGTCACAACTGGCGAAAGGTGCAACCGGACACAAAGCATCCCAAGAGCGATCCTGCATTGCAGGACGAATTTAAAAAAAATTTCCCGAAGCGGTGGCAGCCGTCTGTCTGAAAAACGAAGATCAGCTTCCGCTGCGGTTGATGTTTCAGGATGAAGCCCGCTTTGGAAGGATGAGCGATCCCCGTTCATGTTGGGCGCCTGCTCCTCATAGACCGGTAGTCAACTTGGCCCTGGTTCGGGAATTCCGCTACGAATATGCAGCAGTCAGCCCTTGGGATGGTGGTCTCGATTTCATGACTGCCGAGAAGATGAACACGGAAAACATGTCCCGCTTCTTGGACCAAGTCAGCAAAGCACACCAGGACCAGTTCATCGTCATGGTGATGGACGGAGCATCATCCCACAAAAGCAAAGAGCTTGAGATTCCAAAGAACGTGTCGTTTATTAGACTGCCGCCCTATTCAC
>PLMX01000237.1 GCA_003142635.1 Syntrophaceae bacterium
TATTTTTCAGGACGGACTAATTATTTTCTATGGTGAAGAGAACCCTTAAATACGGGATATAGTTATCGTCGATAAGTAGTCATGTCCGAGGATGCTCCACATGGAAAGAAGCAATACATGCAAAGAGATTGAAAAGAACGGCTTAATCATAATATCCATTGCTGCCGTATTGGTATATTGGTTCTTTGATTCATTGCTTTCGGGTGTTGTTTTCGTGCGTCTGTTAATTGCGAGTCTGATTGTTACCTACGGCACGTTCACCCAGTATCTGATTAATTCTCATAAGTCCGTTCAGAGCGCGCTGCAGAGGGCACATGACGGCATGGAAGCACAAGTGAAGGCGAGAACCGCCGAATTGGTGACGTCAAATGAGGAATTAAAGAGAAGCGAGAAATTATTTCACACCCTGGCGCAGGTATCCCCTGTCGGTATCTTTCGCACGGATGCTGAAGGCGATTATATATACGTTAACGACCGCTGGTGTGACATTGCCGGCATGCCGATGGAAATTGCGCTGGGAAAGAATTGGGCAGACGCCGTTCGCTCCGAAGAGAGGGAAAGCGTCGTCAGAAAATGGTACGGAAGCGTCCGGGGAAATCGTCCGTTTAATCTCGAATATCAATTTTGCAGACCGGACGGGACTTCAACGTGGGTGCTGGGCCAGGTTACCGCCGAGTTCAGCGATGCGGGAGAAATAAGCGGTTATGTCGGGACCATCACGGATATTAGTGAGAGAAAACGTGCTGAAGAAGAGCGCATGCACCTCGCTACGGCTATTGACCAGACGGCAGAGGGTCTTATAGTAACCAATAGAGATTGGGTAATCCAATACGTCAACCCGGCTGTCGAGCGCATGACGGGTTACAGTAAGAGCGAGCTCGTAGGCAAACATAGCCGGATCCTCAAAAGTGATAAGCATAACAGGGCCTTTCATAAGAATATACGGGACACGCTCGCGCGCGGCGAGGTATGGGCAGGGCATCTCGTGAACAGAAGGAAGGATGGCGCTCTCTACGAAACAGAGGTCACGTCTTCGCCGGTGCTGGATAGCGCCGGCAATTTAATAAATTATGTAAGCATCCACCGTGATATCACGCGTGAGGTGAGACTTGAGAGGGAGCTCCGCCAGGCGCATAAGATGGAGGCCATAGGTACGCTGGCCGGCGGCATAGCGCATGACTTTAACAACATACTGATGGCTATAATCGGATACACGGAGATGGCGCTTTACAAAATTCCTGAAGGAACGACTCAGGTGCGGCATGACCTGGAGCAGGTGCTCAAGGCCGGTTATAGGGCAAGGGACCTCGTGAATCAGATCCTTACATTCAGCCATCAGTCCGATCAGGAGCGAAAAGTCATAGATGTAGTACCTACCATCAAAGAGGCGCTCAAGCTCTTGCGCTCTTCATTGCCGAGCACCATTGAGATTCGTCAGGACATCGCAATACCACCCGAAAAAGGGGTAATTCTGGCTGATCCAACTCAGATACATCAAGTCTTGATGAACCTTTGCACTAACGCAGCTCATGCAATGCGGGATAAAGGCGGTATATTGAGCGTGAGTTTGTCCAGTGTCGGGGCCGACGCGTATCTCGTTGCCCGGTATCCCGATCTGAAGCCAGGGCCTTACGTAAGACTGACAGTCGGAGATACGGGCAATGGAGTGGACCCGGCGATTTTGGAACGGATATTCGATCCATACTTTACCACAAAAGGGCCGGGTGAGGGAACCGGGATGGGGCTCGCCGTCGTACAGGGCATTGTGAAAAGACATGGAGGAATGATAACTGTTCACAGTGAAATTGGCAAAGGGACAACATTTCATGCGATTTTTCCGAGGATTGAGCAGGAGATTGCGCCGGAATCTAAGGTGGCGGAAGCGCTGCCTACGGGGAGTGAGAGAATCTTATTCGTTGACGATGAAAACCCCCTTGTTGATCTGGGGAAAGGAATGCTGGAGTCGCTCGGTTACAGTGTCACCATCAAAACTAATAGTCTGGAAGCCCTGGAAACCTTCCGCGCCAAGCCTGACGCATTTGACCTGATCATCACCGATGTAACGATGCCGGGCATGACGGGGATAGAGTTGGCAAAGGAACTGATGGCCATCCGGCCTGATATCCCTATTATATTATGTACCGGGTTCAGCGAGCTCATAAATGAAAAGCAGGCCAAAGAAATGGGGATTCAGGAGTTTGTAATGAAACCCTTTGTCATCGGCAAACATGCCAAGACCATTCGCAAGGTACTGGAGCAGAGGCGATGACATCGTGGGATCTGCAAGTGTGCCGCAATCCGTACAAACAGAACTGCATCAGAATGAATGTTTCTTTTCGGGAAAGACCCCCGTTCTCACTTCCTCAATATATTGACTGACGGCGTCCTTCATCTGCACATTGAGGTGTGCATATGCCTTGACAAATTTTGGTATGAATTTGTCAAACATCCCGACCATATCATGAAGTACCAGCACCTGACCGTCACAGTCAACACCGGCGCCTATGCCTATTGTGGGAATTGTGAGAGCTTGCGTCATAGCCTTTGCCAGCGCTGCCGGCACACATTCCAATACGACGGAAAATGCCCCGGCTTCTTCAAGGATTTTTGCATCTTCCATGATTCTCTTTGCTGCCTGCTCCTCTTTCCCCTGAACCTTGTATCCTCCAAACTGATGAACAGATTGCGGCGTCAGGCCGAGGTGTGCGACGACGGGAATCCCCGCAGAAGCCATTCTTCTGGTGATTTCGGCCACCTCCCTGCCTCCCTCCAACTTGACTCCCTGGGCGCCTGCTTCTTTAAGAAAACGGCCGGCGTTATAAAGCGCATCGTCAGGAGATACCTGGTAGGACATGAAGGGCATATCGCCGACGACCATGGCATGTTTCACGGCACGGGACACCGCCTTCGTATGATGAATCATCTCATCCATGGTAACGGGGACTGTGCTGTCGTAGCCTAACATTACCATGCCCAACGAATCTCCGACGAGGACGACATCTATCCCCGCTTCGTCCACAATGAGAGCCGTGGGATAATCGTAGGCAGTTAACATGCATATTTTTTCATTCCTCCTTTTCATGTCGCGAATCACAGCAGTAGTGATCCTATTCGTGCTCGTCTGCTTGCTCATGTTATTCACCTCACTTAAGTAATTCTTTAATTAGCCGGGCGGTTTCCGGTGACAAAGTCTTCTTCTTCAATCCAAGCTCGCAAGTTAAGATGCCAAGTGCGCTATACGCCTGCAAAAGGTCGGGAAGCTTTTGTCGCAATGCTGCTGCATGTTTTCTTATAGTACCTGCGTCCCCGCGCGCTACAGGCCCGGTCAGTGCCTGAACAGCGCCCTTTGACTCGATATTGCCAATGGTACCCATAACAAGGGGCCAGATGGCGCGAATGGTATCCTCTCGGTTCAAGCCGAGGGATTGATAAATCTGTTCCGCCATATGGATAAGAGCCGCCAAATAGTTTGATACAATACAGGCTGCGGCATGATAAAGGGGTTTGTCAGCGTCGGAAACGAAGAACGGTATGCCGCCGAGATCCCTGACCACTTGTACGGACCAGTTCCTGATCTCATCTCCCGAAGTAATTCCAAATGTGCTGCCGGGAAGGTTCCTGACAGCGCTCTCTACATCGGCAAAGGACTGCAGCGGATGTATGCACGCGACATGGGCTCCAACATCCCGGGCAGATGCAAGAAGATCGAGACCGCCCGCGCCGCTCATATGGATAACCTTAGTGCCGGGCTTTACGCTTCCTTCCTTCGATATTCGTTCGCATACCTGCGCGATAGCGTCATCCGGAGTTGTTATAATAATGCAATCAGCCGTGAGAGCGGCCTCGGAGAAATTCAGATACGGTCTGCCCCCTGTATAGACTATGCCCTGAGACAGCGATGCCTTCGACCTGCCGGCAGCAGCAACTATCCTGTATCCCGCTTGGCGCAGCAGAAAACCAACCGCCGTGCCCACCTTACCGAGGCCGAGGATGGCAACAGTGTCCCCTCTTATTTCTTGAGTATTCATAATTAAAAGTTTATAAAATCAAAAAGGCCTTCCGGATAAACGCCGGAAGGCCTTAAGATAAAAACACTCTTAGTTGACCATTCCGTCTCGGTCCATTCCGTTGCGGATCCAAGCGGACAGCCACTTATTAGCATAAAGTGTTTCAAGCAGTCAATAGAGGAAATTAGCGGCACAGACAGAGTTATTGTCACCTTGTAATTGCCTGACCTGTCGTATATAAGAACGCTTATGGAATCCGGAGAACCTGTCAGATGAAACATATCGAACTCATGATATTCGACTTGGACGGGACCCTTCTCAACTCGGGAGGAGACATCGTGGCATCCGTCAATTACACCCTCAAGACTCTGGATATACGAACAAGAAGTCAGGAGGAGATTCTCACTTTCGTGGGAGATAGCACCGACAAGATGATCGAAAGGGCCCTCGGAAAGGATTTTCAACATCTGTTCGAACGGGCTGTGGACATCTTTTTCGATTACTATGCAAGGCACATGCTGGATACGACATGCCTGTGCGATTACGTAATCGAAGTACTCGACCACTTTCACGAGAAGAAAAAAGTTATTATCACGAATAAACGGAAATATTTTACGGTCAAGATGACAGACGCTCTCGGCATCTCAAAATACTTCGAAGAGATTATCGGGGCTGACAGCACGGCATACAAAAAGCCGGATCCACGCTTGTTCACTCCTCTTCTTGAAAGGGTTAATGCCGTCTATAATGACACAGTCATGATAGGCGATGGTATAAACGACATAATGCTCGCAAAGAATACGGGCGTGTTGAGTTGTGCCCTGTTGAACGGGCTTACACGCAGAGATATCCTGCTTGCCCTTGAGCCGGATTACGCGTGTGAAGGACTCAGGGAACTGATTAAGATATTTGATTAAAATCTGTGCTATATCTATCACCTATGATTAAAAAGATTAAGGACGCCATAGAAGAGAATCATCTGCTCGACCCGGGGGAAAAGGTCGTTGTGGCGGTCTCCGGTGGACCGGATTCCGTTGCCCTCTTGAAAGTACTGGAGATGCTCTCCTCCGGATATGGGCTTACTCTAATTGTGGCGCATCTTAATCATGGCCTCAGGGAAGACGCTCCCTCCGAAGAGCGATTCGTACGCAGATTGGCCCAAGACATGGGGCTTGTATTTGAAAGTAAATCTCTCGACGCCGGATCGTTACGACGGGGAACCGGTAAGAGCATAGAAGATACGAGCAGGGAAGTGAGATACGATTTCCTGAATGACACTGCCAGGAAACATGGTGCACGGAAAATTGCCTTGGGGCATCATAGCAATGATCAGACCGAGACAGTGCTGATGAATTTCTTGAGGGGAAGTGGTCCGACAGGATTAAAGGGCATGCTGCCCGCGAGAGATTCAATATATATCAGGCCCCTTCTTGGTGTGACGAGGAGTGAAATAATATCGTTTCTCGAATGCTATGGATTGCAGTTTGTCACGGATGCGTCTAATGCCGATCAGAGTTACCTGCGAAACCGGATAAGGCATACATTGATACCTCTGCTCACGGCAAGATACAATCCGAAATTGGACGAAAGCATCAAGAGTATGGCTGAGATCATGCGTGCGGAAGACGATTATATGGGAATGGCAACCGATAAAGCGCTGTCCTCATGGGGTGTGGCGCCGAGTGATAGTAAGTTCAAGATTCGTATATCTGACTTCTTGGAATATCACGAAGCTATGCAGAGAAGGATTATGAAACATCTGCTGGAAAGGTTAAGCCCGAATGGCAAGGGTATTGGATTTACGCACATAAGAGCCGCTCTTGGGCTCTTCCGTTCCGATCACCCGGGTGTGCGTGTGAACCTGCCCTGTAAGATCGAGGCGAGACGCGAATACGATACTGTTGTCATTTCGAGGGAGAAAGCAGGCGAAGAAGGGATTTCGAATAAGCGATGCAATGATCTCTATTACGAGGTTACCCCTCCGGGTACGGTGAAAATGGCTGAGTTGGGAAAGACGATGACATTTGAGTTTGCAGACGGCCCGATTGATGTAAAAACGAACGATCGAGATGTCGTTTTTATGGACTACGGCAGGATATCGCCGCCCCTGGTCATAAGAGCTGTCAGACCCGGTGACAGGATGCAGCCCCTCGGCATGAAGGGAATGAAAAAAATAAAGTCTGTCATGATTGACGGAAAGATACCACTCCTCCATAGGAGAAAGATTCCCCTCGTACTGGATCAGGAAGCAGTGCTCTGGATTGCCGGGCTACGGCTTAGTGAACGTGTTAAGATAACAGAAAAAACAAGACAGATACTGAAAGTAGAATTTGTTTGAAATAATGCCCTTGTTAATGTAATTGTAGTTTAATAACCTGGAAACGGTATTTTATTGTCATTCGCGCACATGCGGGAGGCCACGGGGAGGTAATATTGAATTCATTGCAGAAAAACATAGCGCTCTGGCTCTTTATCAGTCTGGTTTTCGTGCTGCTCTACCATCTTTTTAACCAGCCGAAGAGTGCACAGGAGAATATCATCTATAGCGATTTTGTCAGCTATGCAGAAAAGGGGCAGATCGTTGAAGTGACCATACAGGGCGAGAGTATCTCCGGCAAGCTCAACAGCGGCAAGAATTTCAAGACATATGCGCCGAAAGATGCGGGGCTGCTTCAGATCCTGAAGGATAAGGGTGTACGGATAGCATCAAAGCCCGCAGATGAATCACCCTGGTACATGAATGTCCTGATTTCCTGGGTCCCCATGCTTTTGCTCATTGGAGTATGGATATTCTTCATGCGCCAGATGCAGGCCGGCGGCGGCAAGGCAATGGCGTTTGGCAAGAGCAAGGCCCGCCTCGTTACCGACAAATCGAAGAAAGTGACCTTTGCCGATGTGGCGGGCATAGACGAGGCCAAAGCAGAGCTGGAGGAAGTTATTGACTTCCTCAGGGATCCCAAAAAGTTTACACGGCTGGGCGGAAGAATCCCCAAAGGTCTGCTTCTCGTCGGCCAGCCGGGCACCGGAAAAACACTGCTCGCGAGGGCGATTGCCGGCGAGGCAGAGGTGCCCTTTCTGAGCATAAGCGGCTCTGATTTTGTCGAGATGTTCGTCGGAGTGGGCGCTTCGCGCGTACGGGACCTTTTCGACCAGGGTAAAAAGAATGCGCCATGTATCATCTTTATAGATGAGATTGATGCGGTGGGAAGGCACAGGGGCGCCGGTCTCGGCGGGGGTCATGATGAGAGAGAACAGACCCTGAATCAGCTTCTTGTGGAAATGGACGGGTTTGAATCCAATGAAGGGGTAATTCTCGTTTCCGCGACGAACCGGCCTGATGTACTTGATCCGGCACTCCTGAGGCCCGGCAGGTTTGACCGGCAGGTAGTCGTTCCGCTTCCCGACGTCAAAGGGAGGGAAAAGATACTGGAGGTGCATACCAGAAAAACGCCGCTGGCGGAAGACATTGATTTTGCCGTGATAGCAAGAGGGACACCCGGGTTTTCCGGCGCAGATATAGAAAATCTTGTTAATGAGTCGGTTCTTTATGCTGCGAGATACGGTAAAGATAAGGTGCATATGAGCGACTTCGAGTTTGCCAAAGACAAGGTCATGATGGGTGCGGAAAGAAAGAGCATGGTGATAAGTATTGAGGAGAGGAAGATCACGGCTTATCACGAATCAGGCCATGCCCTGGTGGCGAGACTCTTGCCGGGCAGTGATCCTATCCATAAGGTTACAATAATTCCGCGGGGGATGGCGCTCGGCCTTACACAGCAATTACCTGTTGACGAAAAACATACTTATCCTAAACAGTATCTTTTGAACAATATAACCATTCTGTTAGGGGGCAGGGCAGCGGAAGAGCTGATATTGAATGAATTTACCACCGGTTCAGGAAACGACATAGAGAGGGCGACGAACCTCGCAAGGAAAATGGTCTGTGAATGGGGCATGAGCGATGCAATGGGGCCGCTGAGCTACGGGAAAAAAGAAGAGCAGATATTTCTCGGTCGTGAATTTGCCACTCACAAAGACTACAGCGAAAAGACAGCGCAGAGGATTGATAAGGAAGTGACGCGCCTGGTCTCGGAGAGCTACGAAAAAGCAAAGAAGCTGTTATCAGACCACATCGATATTTTGAACAGGATTGCCTCGGGGCTTCTCGAGAAAGAGGTATTGAACACCGTAGAACTCGACGAAATCATACAAATGCAGAAGGAGGATGTGGCAGGAAGCGGGAATACGACACCGAGCGAGCATTAGTCTGTTAAAGTCCCGCTCTCTGTATTTCTTTTACAATGTCAGATAAGAGTCGTCCCAGATTGCTCCAACTAAGATCGTTATATGACGCCCTTGAGGTCTTAAGGAAGATCGATTGCGATCCCTATGGCATTGATGCAATGCTGCCCAAGATGGTTCATCATAATATATTACTTGAAGGTATCAAATGTAACATAGCGAATATTATAAAGCAGGAAATGCTCTCTGTAGGCGGTGATGCCGCTGTTTCTCGTTCTTCTGTATCATGCAGCGTTGAGAAAACAGACTGCGTTATCATGGGTACTGCGAAGCAGATTCAGCGTTTATCCGATAAGATTTCAATTCAGCCCCTCGGGTTAAGCATCATATCAAAGGCCGTAAAAGAACTCCTCGCAAATGTTTCGAGAAATATTTTTATCCTCAAGGCATGCAGAAGGGAAATTGTCCTGGGAGAGAAGACTGAGATCATGGGAATACTTAACGTAACTCCCGATTCGTTCTCTGACGGAGGTCTTTTCAAGGATGCGGGTGATGCAGTCGAATATGGTTTGAAAATGATGGAAGAGGGTGCTGACATCATAGATGTTGGAGGAGAATCTTCACGTCCCGGTGCGGTACCGGTGTCTCCTGAAGAAGAGATTGCCAGGGTAATTCCCGTCATAAAGGGACTGGGGAGGTCAATCAAGATTCCGATCTCAGTTGACACGACAAAGGCAGCAGTTGCGAGACTTGCCATAGATAACGGCGCTGATATTGTCAATGATATAAGCGCCATGACGAATGATTGCAACATGGCAAATACTGTCGCTGAGACGGGTGCCGGAGTTATCCTGATGCACATGCGTGGAACCCCGAGAAACATGCAGGAAGGGGATTTGTCATACAGGTCTCTGAGAGGAGATATCATTGACTTCCTTGACGGTAGAATGGAAGAGGCAAGGATTGCGCGAATATCCCCGGAAAACGTCATGATCGATCCCGGCATAGGCTTCGGCAAGACCGGGGAAGATTCAATCAGGCTGCTAAAATATCTATCAGAGTTCAAGGTTCTGGGAAGACCGATTGTGGCAGGGCCTTCCAGGAAGGCCTTCATAAGCGAGATAACCGACGGCGGGCCGATGGAGCGTATGGAGGGTACTGCGGCAGCGGTGACAGCCGCCATCATGAACGGGACAAACGTAGTGCGGGTGCATGACGTGAAGTCCATGAAAAAAGTGGCCGCCGTGGCCGATGCGATTCTGAGAGCGTAAGCACGAACTTAAGATTACAGGTATACCTGATAAGCAACCGATGATGATTCATGGAATAGGGACAGATCTCGTAGAGGTTTCGAGGATTGAAAGAATTCTCAAGAAATGGGGAGACCGTTTCCTATACAGGGTTTATGCCGATGACGAAATCGAATATTGCAGGAATAAGGCATTTCCGGCAATGCATTTTGCGGCAAGATTTGCGGCAAAGGAATCCTTTCTGAAGTCCCTTGGTATCGGGCTGGGTATGGGGGTCAAGTTAAGAGAAATTGAAGTTAGGAACAATGAACGGGGAAATCCGGTACTGAAAATTAATGAAGAAATAGGCAATATCCTCGAGAGCCTCGGTGTGAAGACCATTCATATTAGCATGACACATACGAGGGAGCAAGCACACGCAATTGTAGTTCTTGAAAGGTGAGGAAGCCTTCGGAGACCGGGACTTGTCGTGAAATGATGTGTTTATGACGGGTGAGATAAGAGACAAGTTCAGGCGCGAGGAAAACAATTATGTCAAGTGTTGAAAATGCCATCAGTGAGCCTGCCTCCAACCTGACGGTTACGTCTCGCAATCCCGAGGAAACCTTTCGTATAGGCAGGATTATTGGACGGAATCTGATCGAAAAGGATGTAGTCGCCCTTGTTGGCGAATTGGGCGCAGGAAAGACCTGCCTCACTCAGGGCATCGCGAGAGGTCTTGGGGTGCCGGATGAGTACCAGATAACCAGCCCGTCGTTTACATTGATAAACGAATACCAGGGAAGAATGATGCTGTATCATTTTGATCTGTACCGATTAGCGCGAGCCTCAGAGATGGATGATATGGGATATGAGGAGTATCTTTTTGGACATGGCGCGACTGTTATCGAATGGGCTGACAGAGCGACAGGCATTCTGCCCGATGAAACGTTGTTTGTCTCGATAAGTTACACTGATGAAGGCGATGAGAATGAGCGTGACATAATCATATCAGGACAAGAGAAGAAAATAGCCATAATTTCGGACGAATTGGGGAATGGAGGTTCTTAGGGGATGGCCCTCGTTGTGCAAAAATACGGAGGCACTTCAGTTGCGGATATTGGCATGATGGAGAATGTGGCCAGGCGCGTATTGAAGTCAAAAGAAGCAGGAAATGATATTATTGTTGTGCTTTCGGCCATGGCTGGTGAGACAGACAGGCTGATACAACTGGCTCATAAGGCCGCTGACGATCCCGATGAAAGGGAGTATGACGCCCTTATCTCAACAGGTGAGCAGTTGACTGTAACGCTTCTCTCGCTAATTCTGAACAGAATGGGCTTCCGCGCCAAATCTTTGCTGGGATATCAGGTAAAGATTGTCACCGACAAATCCTATACAAAGGCAAGAATCTTCCGCATCGATACAAAGAGGATAGACGCGGAACTGAAAAAGGGAACTATTGTTGTTGTGGCCGGCTTTCAGGGTGTGGATAAGGACGGCAATATTACAACCCTCGGGAGAGGCGGTTCCGATACCAGCGCTGTTGCCTTGGCAGCAGCCATGAAAGCGGATGTTTGCGATATTTACACTGATGTTGACGGCGTTTATACTGCGGATCCGAGCATATGCAGAAAGGCACGGAGGTTGAACAGGATCTCGTATGATGAAATGCTTGAACTCGCAAGAGCGGGAGCTAAGGTACTTCAACCCCGTTCCGTGGAACTCGCAAAGAAATACGAGGTACCGGTCTATGTAAGGTCATCATTTACTGATGAAGGGGGCACACTGGTGACGAAGGAGGATGTGGAGATGGAGAAGGAAGTGGTGTGTGGGGTAACTTATGACCGTGATCAGGCAAAGATTACTGTGGTTCACGTTCCTGACCGGCCTGGCATTGCGGCAGGTCTTTTTACCCCGCTTGCGCAGCATAATATCATGGTCGACATGATTATACAGAACGCGAGCCTGGAGGGCTACACGGATTTGACATTCACTGTCTCGCGCAAGGAAATAAAGAAGGCCCACGAACTGGTTGAAGAAGTAGCAAGAGAAATAGGCGCAGCGAGAGTAGAGGTTGATGCGGATGTTTCCAAGATATCCATCATCGGTGTGGGGATGATCAGCCATTCGGGTGTGGCCGCAAAGATGTTCTCATCCTTAGCCAAGGAAAGCGTGAATATATTGATGATCAGTACTTCTGAGATCAAGATTTCGTGCGTCATACAGGCAAAATATACGGAGCTTGCCGTATCCGCCCTGCATGATGCATTCGAATTAGATAAGGGATGAGTGCTTCGAAGATAGAATGAACAGTCACAATAGCCGTTTTGCGATACTGCAGAATTTATTAACAGACGAATATGCAGAGTACCGAAGGACAGCGTGACGGAGCCATCGTTATAGTTGTTATTGCGGTAATTTTTTTTGCAATTTCCTGTCTTTCTTCACAATTTCCGTCTCAAGTAAACAATATCCCCTTTGGCGATAAGAGCTCTGGCCCTGTAATCGCCGAAATCAGCGGCACTGCGGGACTTAACGGTATCTTCTATGTGCCGGATAAAGCAAGAGTGTGTGATCTCCTGGCGGCTGCCGGCATCGGAAATACCGAAGCGTTTGATGAGCATACACTGAATCGGCGGCTTTCCACAGGGGAGGCCGTTGTCATTGAATCGTATGGACGTTTGAGAATACAGCAAATGAATAATGAAAATAAGGTGGCCCTCGGCATTCCGATTGATATCAATAAGGCCAGCGTAGATGATCTTATGATAATTAACGGCATCGGCGAAAAGACTGCATGAAGAATTATTCAATTCAGAGAAAAGTCAGGAAGGTTCGAGAGAGTTGAGGACCTGATGAAGATTCACGGCATCAAAGATAAGAAATTCCAAAAGCTCAAGGGCTATTTCTGCACGGATGATATGCTGCAAAAACACGAGCATTAAAGAGATGGAGTTTTATTATCTGAATTTATCGACATAACTGAGGACCCTCTGTATATATACTTGTGTTTCGCGATAGGGAGGGACGCCCCTGTGCCTGATTACGGCATTCTCGCCCGCATTATAGGCTGCCAGTGCTAAGGGAAGATTCCCGTTGAAATAATTCAAGAGATACCGCAGGTATTTTACGCCGCCTTCAATATTATTTTCCGGGTGGAAGGAATCCTGCACTTGCAATGACGAGGCGGTTGCCGGCATCAATTGCATCAGTCCCCTTGCCCCTTTTGGAGATACAGCACGATGGTTGAAATTTGATTCTGCTTTTATGATGGCTTTAATCAAGGCGGGTTCTATTTTGTGTTTTTCCGATGCCTTGATAATCAAGTCATCATATTGTGAGATATTATCGCCCAGCTTCCTGTCGAGAAGAACTCGCTTCTCCCTCATGATAAGAACATATTTGACGCCGCTTTCGGTAGGCACATTTGTTAGATGGATGACCCCCTGTGTATCTTCGTACTTGTATATATCCGCACAGGCCGGTGAGGCGATGCTTAAAGTGATTAGTAATGTAACGGGGACGAATAACCGCACGGTAACCTCATCTTTAGTCGTATTGGATCAAGGTAAATTCCAATGCCGCCATCTGCATGAACATAAAACTACTACATAGCCATCTTAATTTCAAGAACTTTGTGCAATTGGCAAAAGCGAAGATACTCGCTTTCATTGTCCTTGACAGAGTCATGGCATGGTGTTAGTAAGGGTACAAATATCGTTCATTAAATGTCGGGGCGTAGCGCAGCTTGGTAGCGTATCTGAATGGGGTTCAGAGGGTCGGAGGTTCAAATCCTCTCGCCCCGACCATATAAAGCAATCGTCTTTCTTGTTGAAAAACTTTAGCGGAGGATTGAAAATAGGCTGTCTCAGATCTATTCTTTTTGTCTCATTCTGTCCTAATCCATGCTGCAAGTAAAACAATTCCGATATCATCTTGATAATTTAGGTTATCTTCTTTACGGTGAGAAACATGCTATGGCCGTTGATGGCGGAGCAACTGACGAGATATTGTCTTTTGCCGAGAGCCATCGCCTAAATCTGATTTTAGTCGCAAATACACACGAACACGTGGATCATACGAGTGGCAATGCCGACCTTCTTAAACGATCAGGTGCCCAACTCATGCGCCACGAAGACATACATGCGAACGAAATCGAATTGGAAGGCCAGAAAATCAGAATCTATGACACCCCAGGACATACTATCGATTCTCTTTGTTTTCATATTGATAATGTCTTAATTACCGGAGACACCCTCTTCAATGGGACTATCGGTAATTGCTTCTCAGGCGATTTGAAAGGTTTCTATCAGTCCATAAAGAAGATTATGTCCCTGTCTGGAAGCACGGTCATTTACGCAGGCCATGACTACGTGCACGACGCGATGGGCTTTGCAAGGAGACTTGAGCCCGAGAACGAGTATATAGAAACCTTTTTGAAGAATTATAAGCCCGACCATGTTTCTTCCCGATTGATGGATGAGCTTAGAGTCAATCCTTATCTCCGTTTCAATAAAGCTGGTATCATTGATATCTTGAAGAAGAACGGCCTGCCCACGAGAACAGAGTGGCAAAGATGGCAATCTTTAATGACCATAGATTAGAGGGACGGGAGGAAGTGAGGGATTAAACGGCTATTGTTCGTGCAGTGTCAGACGATAAGACTTTATCATGTTCACAGGATTGTACGATTTTTTTGACTGTGCGAGATTTGGAAGTTTCATATCGCTTTCTTTGTTGATGTACTCGCAGCCGGTGAAGAGATGTTTGGCACATTCGTTATCCAGGAACTGATATAATCCTTTTATCGACGCATGTGCCTTTTCGAAATTAAGTACACTCATCGTGTCAGTAAGACGCGAGCCGATTCCGAAGGCACAGACTGCTCCGGCTATATGGATGAGAATCCCCTTAACCTCCAATGCATCAATATTCTTAAGGGCATTCATGGTTGCCATTTTTTCGCAGGCGAGACTCTCACCGTTCTCTGCATCGCATTTTCGCAGTTCACACCACTCCTGCAGGAAATTCAGGCATTTCCGATTATTGCCGCTATCTATCGTTTCTACGTCCACTTTGCATCTGATCGAGTACCGCTTGCAGAACTGATGGATCAAGTTCCTCTGTTTGGCATATCTGTTTCCTTTCAGTCGGATGAGATCCTGCCTTAGATAAATATAGTCATCGAATTTATCCTGTTCGGAAACCTCGAAATAGAATGTAATTTCGTGGCGTTGCATTTTAAGAGGAAATCTTCCGGCACAAACCAATAATCGGAAAAGCCGAGCCTCTTTGCGAGAATGAAAAGATGCTCAGGGGTAATGTTATCTGCAAGAGATATTGGCAGGATGAGATGGTCATCGGCGGGACTGTCAGCTCATTTGTTGCAGATAATTAAAGTGTTATCCTCAATTGCATAACGAGTTTTCAGTCTTTGATTGCTCCAAACAATAAGAGACAAGAGGGAATAGTTGCAGAGAGAGTATTGCTGGCCTTCGAAAAAATCCTTTAGATTCTTATAGTCACGGACTTCTAATTGCTTAGTAACGTTCAAAAGGTGGGG